>NZ_JBHYVM010000030.1:54983-81892 GCF_042750105.1 Streptomyces sp. NPDC059443
AACGACGCGCGGGCGCGGCGGCCCCCGGTGGGCCGCGCGCCCCCTGGCGACCGGGGTGCGCCGGCCCGCAGCCCCCCTGGCCCCCCGGGCCCCCCCGGCCCCCCCCCCCCCCCCCCCCGGGGGCCCCCCCACCCCGGGGCACGTCCAGACCCTCCTCAGCGAACTCAACGAGGAGGGCGTCGGGACCGACCGGATCGGTGTGCACTTCCACGACACCTACGGCCAGGCCCTGTCCAACACCCTCGCCGCGCTCCAGCACGGCGTGACCACGGTCGACGCTTCCGCCGGCGGCCTCGGCGGCTGCCCGTACGCGAAGAGCGCGACCGGCAATCTCGCGACCGAGGACCTCGTCTGGATGCTCGACGGCCTCGGCATCGAGACCGGGGTCGATCTGACCGCCCTCACCGCCACGAGCGTGTGGATGGCCGAACAGCTGGGCCGACCCAGCCCTTCCCGTACCGTCCGCGCCCTCTCCCACAAGGAGTAACGAGAACCATGGCCCTCGACCACCGGCTCACCCCCGAGCACGAGGAACTCCGCCGCACCGTCGAGGCGTTCGCGCACGACGTCGTGGCGCCCAAGATCGGCGATCTGTACGAGCGGCACGAGTTCCCGTACGAGATTGTCGCCGAGATGGGCCGCATGGGCCTGTTCGGCCTGCCCTTCCCCGAGGAGTACGGCGGCATGGGCGGCGACTACCTCGCCCTCGGCATCGCCCTGGAGGAGCTGGCCCGCGTCGACTCCTCGGTCGCCATCACCCTGGAGGCGGGCGTCTCGCTGGGCGCCATGCCCCTCTACCTCTTCGGCACCGAGGAGCAGAAGCGGGAGTGGCTGCCGAAGATGTGCTCCGGCGAGGTGCTCGGCGCCTTCGGGCTGACCGAGCCCGACGGCGGCTCGGACGCGGGAGGCACCCGTACGACCGCCGTCCGGGACGGCGGCGAGTGGGTGATCAACGGCTCGAAGTGCTTCATCACCAACTCCGGTACGGACATCACCGGTCTGGTCACCGTCACCGCCGTGACGGGCCGCAAGGCCGACGGCCGCCCCGAGATCTCCTCGATCATCGTCCCGTCCGGCACCCCCGGCTTCACGGTGGCCGCCCCGTACTCCAAGGTCGGCTGGAACTCCTCGGACACCCGCGAACTGGCCTTCCAGGACGTACGGGTCCCGCTCGCCAACCTCGTCGGCGAGGAGGGCCGCGGCTACGCCCAGTTCCTGCGCATCCTCGACGAGGGCCGCATCGCCATCTCGGCGCTGGCGACCGGGCTCGCGCAGGGCTGCGTGGACGAGTCGGTGAAGTACGCCAAGGAGCGGCGCGCCTTCGGGAAGCCGATCGGCGAGAACCAGGCCATCCAGTTCAAGCTGGCGGACATGGAGATGCGCGCCCACATGGCCCGGATCGGCTGGCGCGACGCGGCCTCCCGGCTCGTGGCCGGGGAGCCGTTCAAGAAGGAGGCGGCCATCGCGAAGCTGTACTCCTCGACGGTGGCCGTGGACAACGCGCGCGACGCCACGCAGATCCACGGCGGCTACGGGTTCATGAACGAGTACCCGGTGGCCCGCATGTGGCGGGACTCGAAGATCCTCGAAATCGGCGAGGGCACGAGCGAGGTCCAGCGCATGCTGATCGCCCGTGAGCTGGGGCTTTCCTCCTAGCCACTCGACTGGTCAGTCGACCGGTCACTCGACCGGACACACATGAGGGGGCCCTGAACTTAGGGCCCCCTTACCGCTTTCAGCCAAGGTTAGGCTAACCTTCCTTTCGAACGGCCCGACGGCCGCCCGGCACGCATGAAAGCGGACATCGACATGCCCAAGTCCCGTTCCTCCCTCCTCACCCGCCGCGGTCTCATCGCGGCAGGCGGCGCTCTCGGCCTCGTCGCCGCGCTCACCGCCTGCGGCGGCAACGACTCCGCGAAGGACGAGTCGGGCAGCAAGGGCAAGGGCTCGGCGGCCTCGGGTCCGTGGAGCTTCAAGGACGACCTCGGCAAGGACGTCTCCGCCAAGTCCACTCCGAAGAACGTCGTCGCGTTCACCGGCACCGCCGCCGCGCTGTACGACTACGGGGTCAACGTCAAGGGCGTCTTCGGCCCGACGAAGACCGCCGACGGCAAGGCCGACGTCCAGGCCGGCTCGATGGACATCTCCAAGGTCGAGATCCTCGGCAACGTCTACGACGAGTTCAACGTCGAGAAGTACGCGGCCCTCCAGCCCGACCTGCTGGTCACCAACACCTGGGACGGCACGTACTGGTACGTCCCGGAGGCCTCCAAGGACAAGATCCTCAAGCTCGCCCCGGCCGCCGCGATCGGCGTGGGCGGCGACGTCACCATGGACAAGGCCCTGGCCCGCACCGCGGACCTCGCCAAGTCCCTGGGCGCCGACCTGAACGCCAAGAAGGCCGTCGACGCGAAGGCCCGCTTCGAGGCCGCCTCCGCGAAGCTGCGCGAGGTCACCAAGGCCAACCCGGGCATCAAGGTGCTCGTCGGCTCCGGCTCCGCCGACCTCTTCTACGTCTCCACCCCGGCCACCTCCGCCGACCTGAAGTACTTCCAGTCGCTCGGCGTCGAGTTCGTCGTCCCGGAGAAGACGGAAGAGGGCGGCTTCTTCGAGAGCCTCAGCTGGGAGAACGCCGGCAAGTACAAGGCCGACGTCGTCCTCCTCGACAACCGCACCGGCACCCTCCAGCCCGAGCAGCTGAAGGCGAAGCCGACCTGGGCCGAGATGCCCGCCGTGAAGGCCGGCCAGATCACCCCGCGCGTGACCGAGCCGATCTACTCGTACGAGAAGTGCGCGCAGATCCTGGAAGAGCTCACGAAGTCCATCCAGAACGCCAAGAAGGTCAGCTGACCGCAGGCCCTCAGGCCCTCCGGCCCCGGCGCCCCACCCGGGCGCCGGGGCCTTCTGCCACATCCGGAACCGCACCGACTCCCAGGGGGGATTCTCCGCATGACCGCCACCGCACCCGCCACCGACGCCGCCACCATCGAGGCCACCACCGAGGCCGCCGAAATCGCCGAAGACACCCCGCACTTCCGGTTCTTCGAGCTCGAAGTGCTCCGCACGCGCCGCCTCGGCCACTCGTTCCTGCGGATCACCTTCGGCGGCGAGTCGCTCGCGGGCTTCCGCTCGGGCGGCTACGACCAGAGCCTCTCGCTCTTCCTGCCGCCCGCGCACCGGGAGCACACCGTGCTGCCGTCCACGGCCGAGGACACCTGGTTCGCGCAGTGGCGCGGGATGCCGGACGAGGAGCGCCCGGTGATGCGCTCGTACACCGTCCGCGAGCAGCGGCGGACCCCCGAGGGGGTGGACGAGGTCGACATCGACTTCGTCCTGCACGGGACTGAGACATCAGCCGCTCCCGCGGCGGGGAGTCCCGCTTCCTTCTGGGCTGGCCGTGCGGTCACCGGCCGCCGGATCATGGCCATCGGCCCGGCCGTCGCGGAGAACAAGTCCGTACGTTTCCAGCCACCGGCCGCCACCGACGTGGTCCTGATGTACGCCGACGAGACCGCCCTGCCGGCCGCCGCGGCGATCCTGGACCGGCTCGCGGAGGGCACCCGGGTCAAGGCCTGGTTCGAGGTCCCGCACGAGGGCGACCGGCTGGTCCTGCCGACGCTCGCCGACGCCGACATCACCTGGGTCGTACGCGAGAGCGGCGCCGGCCGGGAGCGCACCGAACGGCTGCTGGAGGTGGTCCGGGCGGCCGGAACCCCCGCCGCCGAAGCCCCGTACGCCTGGATCGCGGGCGAGTCCGCGACGATCCGGGCGGTGCGCAGGCACTTCGTGCAGGAGCGGCGGGTCGACCGGCGCGCGGTGCGCTTCACCGGCTACTGGCGGCTCGGCGCGAGCGAGGAGGAGCTCCTCGCCGAGGCGTACGCGGGCCGGGCGCCCAGCGAGGACCCGGGCGCGAGCCTCTAGCCTCCCGCTCCGACCTTAACTTCCGCCTGGCCGAAAACACTTGGGATGGGCCCCGGCTTCTCGCCGGGGCCCATCCCTATTTGGCGTGCAAGTTAGGTTAGGCTAACCTAATCATCACACCCCACCTCCCCTCTCCCCCTGCCCGGAGGAAAGTTGATGCGTCAGCATCTGCTCAACGAGACGACCGCGGACCTCTACCGGCGTTCCGTCACCGAGGGAGTCGCGCGGGTCGCGGCCAAACTCGCGACCACGGAACGGCCCCACACCGGCATATCCGTCGACGAACTCGCCCCGGTCATCGCCGGCATCGACCTGGACTCCCCCCTCGAAGACGCGGCCGCCGCCCTCGACGAGCTGGAGGACGTCTACCTCCGCGACGCCGTCTACTTCCACCACCCGCGCTACCTCGGGCACCTCAACTGCCCCGTGGTCATCCCGGCGGTGCTCGGCGAGGCGGTCCTCTCGGCCGTCAACTCCTCCCTCGACACCTGGGACCAGTCCATCGGCGGCACGCTCATCGAGCGCCGCCTCATCGACTGGACCGCCGGGCGCATCGGCCTCGGCCCCGGCGCGGACGGCATCTTCACCTCCGGCGGCAGCCAGTCGAACTTCCACGCGCTGCTCCTGGCCCGCGACGAGGCCTGCCGGATCGTCATGAAGAACAGCTCCCGCGAGCTGCCCAAGTCCGAAATCCTCCCCAGACTGCGGATCTTCACCTCCGAGGCCAGCCACTTCAGCGTCAAGAAGTCGGCCGCCATGCTCGGACTCGGCTACGAGGCCGTCATCGCCGTCCCCGTGGACCGCAATCGCCGGATGGACACCTCGGTCCTCGCGCTGGAGCTGGAGAACTGCGCCCGCGAGGGCCTCTTCCCGATGGCCGTGGTCGCGACCGCCGGCACCACCGACTTCGGGTCCATCGACCCGCTCCCCGAGATCGCCCGGCTGGCCGCCGAGCACTCCGCCTGGATGCACGTGGACGCCGCGTACGGCTGTGGCCTGCTGGTCTCTCCCACCCGCCGGCACCTGCTCGACGGCATCGAACTCGCCGACTCGGTGACGGTCGACTACCACAAGTCCTTCTTCCAGCCGGTGAGTTCCAGCGCGCTGCTGGTGCGCGACCGCGACACGATGAAGCACGCCACGTACCACGCGGACTACCTCAACCCCCGCCGGATGGCGCAGGAGCGCATCCCCAACCAGGTCGACAAGTCGATCCAGACCACGCGCCGCTTCGACGCGCTCAAGCTCTGGATGACCCTGCGCGTGATGGGCGCCGACGGCATCGGCTCCCTCTTCGACGAGGTCGTCGACCTGGCCGCGGCCGGCTGGGACGTCATCGACGCCGACCCGCGCTTCGAGGTCGTGGTGAAACCGCAGATCTCCACGCTGGTCTTCCGCTACGTGCCGGAGGGCGAGGTGCGCGCCGATCTGGTCGACGAGGCCAACCTCCACGCCCGCAAGGCCCTGTTCGCCTCGGGCGAGGCCGTGGTGGCCGGCACCAAGGTGGACGGCAGGCAGTACCTGAAGTTCACCCTCCTCAACCCGCAGACCACGACGGCCGACATCACGGCCGTACTCGACCTTCTCGCCGCACACGCCGAGCAGTTCCTGGGAGAATCCCTTGCCGTCCACCGTTAAGCCCCATGACTTCATCGGAATCGGCCTCGGTCCCTTCAACCTGGGACTGGCCTGCCTGACCGCGCCGATCGACGAGCTCGACGGGCTCTTCATCGAGTCGAAGCCGCACTTCGAGTGGCACGCCGGGATGTTCCTGGACGGCGCGCACCTCCAGACGCCGTTCATGTCGGACCTGGTGACCCTCGCCGACCCGACCTCGCCCTTCTCCTTCCTGAACTACCTGAAGGACAAGGACCGGCTGTACTCCTTCTACATCCGGGAGAGCTTCTACCCGCTGCGGGCCGAGTACGACGACTACTGCCGCTGGGCCGCCGAGCGGCTCGACAACGTCCGGTACTCCACCTCGGTCACCGAGGTCACCTACGACGAGCGGGCCGGCCTCTACGAGGTCCACACCGACCGCGGCGAGACCCACCTGGCCCGCCGCCTGGTCCTGGGCACCGGCACCCCGCCGTTCGTCCCGGCCGCGTGCGCGGGGCTCGGCGGCGACTTCACCCACAACTCCGCCTACATGCGGAACAAGGCGGAGTTGCAGAAGAAGAAGTCGATCACCCTGGTCGGCTCCGGCCAGAGCGCGGCCGAGATCTACTACGACCTGCTCGCCGAGATCGACGTACACGGCTACCAGCTCAACTGGGTCACCCGCTCCCCGCGCTTCTTCCCGCTGGAGTACACCAAGCTGACCCTGGAGATGACCTCCCCCGAGTACGTGGACTACTTCCACGCGCTCCCCGAGGACACCCGCTACCGCCTGGAGAACCAGCAGAAGAACCTCTTCAAGGGCATCGACGGCGAGCTCATCAACGCCATCTTCGACCTGCTCTACCAGAAGAAGGTCACCTCGCCGGGCCCGGTCACCACCACCCTGCTGACCAACACCTCGCTGAACTCGGCCGCGTACGACACCACCACGAGCACGTACACGCTCGGGCTGCGCCAGGAGGAGCAGGAGCGCGACTTCTCCCTCTCCAGCGAGGGGCTGGTCCTCGCGACGGGCTACAAGTACGAGCTCCCCGGGTTCCTCGCCCCCGTCCGCGACCGCCTGAACTTCGACGGCCACGGCCGCCCCGACGCGGCGCGCAACTACAGCATCGACACCACCGGCCGCGGTGTGTTCCTCCAGAACGGCACCGTCCACAACCACTCGATCACCTCGCCCGACCTGGGCATGGCCGCGTACCGCAACGCGTACATCATCGGAGAGCTGCTCGGTCGCGAGTACTACAAGGTCGAGAAGTCCATCGCGTTCCAGCAGTTCGCAGCCCCGGAAGGCACCCTCGTATGAGCACCACCACCGACTCCCTGTTCACCCGCACCGACCCGGCCCTGGGCACCTTCTCGGTCCGCCCGCTGGACCCCTTCGCCGACGCGGAACTGCTGCACGGCTGGGTCACGCACCCCAAAGCCGCGTTCTGGATGATGCAGGAAGCCTCGCTGCCCGACGTGGAGCGCGAGTACATGAAGATCGCGGCCGCCGAGCACCACGAGGCGTTCATCGGCCTCCACGAGGGCCGCCCCGCCTTCCTGATGGAGCGCTACGACCCGAGCCGGCTGGAGCTCGTCGGCCTGTACGAGGCCCAGCCCGGGGACGTGGGCATGCACTTCCTCGTCGCCCCCAGCGACACCCCGGTGCACGGGTTCACCCTCGCGGTCATCACCACCGTCATGGCCTCCCTCTTCGCCGACCCGGCGACCCGGCGCGTCGTGGTGGAGCCCGACGTCCGCAACACGGCCGTCCACGCGCTCAACGAGGCGGTCGGCTTCGTGCCCGACGGCCCCATCGCCAAGCCGGAGAAGGAAGCCCTGCTGAGCTTCTGCACCCGCGAGCAGTTCGAGGCCGCCACCGGCCCGACGGGAGAGTCGATATGAGCCTCGCCGACGCCGTCTCCCACCTCTCCCCCGAGCTGTGGGCCCGCGCCAACCGCGCCCTGGTCCGCAAGGCCCTGGCGGAGTTCGCGCACGAGCGCCTGATCACTCCGGCCCCCCTGGGCGGGTCCCGCTACTCGGTCCTGAGCGACGACGGGTCCGTGGAGTACCGCTTCACCGCGGCCCGCCACGCCCTGGACCACTGGGCGGTGGACGAGGCCTCCCTCAGCCGCCACCAGGCCGGCGCGGAACTGCCGCTGGACGCGATCGACTTCCACATCGAGCTGAAGGACTCCCTGGGGCTGAGCGCGGAGGTCCTGCCGGTCTACCTGGAGGAGATCTCCTCCACCCTGGCCGGATCGGGCTTCAAGTACACGAAGCCGCAGATCTCCTCCGCCGTCCTCGCGAAGTCCTCGTTCCAGGACATCGAGACCGGGATGACCGAGGGCCACCCCTGCTTCGTCGCCAACAACGGCCGCCTCGGCTTCGGTGTGCACGAGTACCTCTCGTACGCCCCGGAGAGCGCGAGCCCGGTCCACCTGGTGTGGGCGGCGGCCCGCAAGGACGTCTCCACCTTCACGGCGGGCTCCGGACTGGACCACGGCTCCTTCATGCGGGCCGAGCTGGGCGATGCGGCCGTCGAGCGGTTCGAGGCGAGGCTGAGGGCCCTGGACCTGGACCCGGCGGACTACCACTACTTCCCGGTCCACCCCTGGCAGTGGTGGAACAAGACCACGGTCACCTTCGCCGCCGAGATCGCGAACCAGCGCCTGGTCCTGCTGGGCGAGGGCGAGGACTCCTACCTCGCGCAGCAGTCGATCCGCACCTTCTTCAACACCAGCGCCCCCGAGAAGCACTACGTCAAAACGGCGATCTCGGTCCTCAACATGGGCTTCATGCGCGGCCTCTCCGCCACGTACATGGAGGCCACCCCGGCGATCAACGACTGGCTGCACCAGCTGATCGAATCGGACCCGGTCCTGCGGTCCGTCGACTTCTCGATCATCCGCGAGCGCGCCGCCATCGGCTACCACCACCGCCAGTACGAGCGCGCCACCGACCGCTACTCCCCGTACCGCAAGATGCTGGCGGCCCTGTGGCGGGAGTCCCCGGTGGCCTCCCTCCAGGACGGCGAGCGCCTGGCGACGATGGCCTCGCTCCTCCACGTGGACTCCGAGGGCGACTCCTTCGTCGGCGCCCTCATCGCGGAGTCGGGCCTCACCCCGGCCGAGTGGCTGCGCTCGTACCTGCGCGCCTACCTGGTCCCGCTCCTCCACTGCTTCTACCAGTACGACCTGGCGTACATGCCGCACGGCGAGAACACGATCCTCGTCATCGAGAACGGCGTGGTGAAGCGGGCGATCTTCAAGGACATCGCCGAGGAGATCGTGGTCATGGACCCGGACGCGGTCCTCCCGCCGGCCGTCGACCGCATCAAGGCCGACATCCCGGAGGACATGAAGCTGCTGTCCGTCTTCACGGACGTCTTCGACTGCTTCTTCCGCTTCCTGAACTCGATCCTGGTCTCCGAAGGCATCTGCGACGAGTCCACCTTCTGGCGGGCGGTCGCGGACTGCGCCCACGACTACCAGGACTCGATGCCGGCCCTGGCGGACCGCTTCGCCCGCTACGACCTCTTCGCGGAGGAGTTCCAGCTGTCCTGCCTCAACCGCCTCCAGCTGCGCAACAACAAGCAGATGGTCGACCTCGCCGACCCGTCCGCCGCCCTCCAGCTGATCGGCACCCTCAAGAACCCGGTCGCGCCCTACGCCGCCCGGCGGTGAAGGGGAGACCCTCCCGTGCTAACCCCAGGGCACGTCAGGGGCGCGGTGGTAGTTGACGTCCTGGGAGTCCAGGCGCGGGGCCTGGGCCGCCAGGCGGCGGCGGTACGTGGTCCAGTCGCGGGCGGCGGGCGGGGACCAGCCGAGCTCCGCCAGGCCCAGCACCCTCGGGAAGGCCATGTACTCCAGGTCCAGGCGGGTCGCGATCGTCTCCGTCCACAGCGGGGCCTCCACCCCGAGGACCGCGGACTCCGGGACTCCGGCCAGGTAGCTCCCCGGGTCCCAGTCGTAGGCGCGGCGGACCGGGACGAAACCCGCCCAGGCCAGGCCCGGCTTCGTCGCCGCGTCGTACTTCATGTCCAGGTAGAGCCGGTCGGCCGGCGACAGGATCAGCGGGTGGCCCGCCTTCGCCGCCGCGGCCACCGCCGCCTTCTCCGGAGCGGCCGTGCGGTCGTGGCCCCAGTACTGGAGCACCGCGCCCGGAGCGGGCCGGGCCGCCGCCAGCTGGTGCCAGGCGATCACCGTCTTGCCGTGCTTGGCCACGACCTCCTGCGCCCGGTCCATGAACATCGCGTAGTCCGCCGCCGGTGTGGAGTGCGCCTCGTCCCCGCCGATGTGCAGGTAGCGGCCGGGGGTGAGCTCCGCGAGCTCGCCGAGGACCTCGTCGATGAACTCGTAGGTCAGCTCCTTGCCGACGCACAGGGAGCTGAAGCCGACCTTGATCCCGGTGTAGCGGTCCGGTGCCCTGCCGTCGCAGTTCAGTTCCGCGTAGGAGGCGAGCGCCGCGTTCACGTGGCCGGGCATGTCGATCTCCGGGACCACCTCCACGTACCGCTCCTCCGCGTACGCCACCAGGTCCCGGTACTGGTCCTTCGTCCAGTACCCGCCGGGCCCGCCGCCGACCTCGCCGGCGCCCCCGTACCGCGCCAGGCGCGGCCAGGAGTCGACCGCGATGCGCCAGCCCTGGTCGTCGGCCAGGTGCAGGTGCAGGGTGTTGACCTTGTACTGCGCGAGCTGGTCCACGTACCTCTTGACCTGCTCCACCGTGAAGAAGTGGCGGGCCACGTCCACCATCGCCCCCCGGTACGCGAACCTCGGCGCGTCGGTGACCGTCCCGCCCGGCACCGTCCCCGGACCGGACACCGGGAGCAGCTGGCGCAGCGTCTGGCCGGCGTGGAAGAGGCCGGCGGGCGTGCGGGCGGTGAGGGTGACCCCGTCGGGGCCGGACTCCAGCCGGTACCCCTCGGCGCCCGCGCCCCCGGTCCGCGCGTCGAGCCGCAGCCGGATCCCGTCGCCGTCCGCGCCGTCGACCACGGGCAGCGGCAGTCCGCTGGGCCCCCGGAGCTGCTCGGCGAGGAGCTCGCCGACCTTGCGGACCTCCTCGTCGTCCGTCGTGCCGGTACGGATGACCGTGTCCGGACCGAAGGCGTACCCGGGCCCCCGGGCGTGCGCGGAGACGGGCGCCGGCAGGATCCGCGCGTAGGGGGCGAGCGCGGAGGGACTCCCGTCTCCGGGCCGGGCGTCCTGCGCCCCGTGGGCGGCGGTACAGGACGCGGCCGCGGGGAGGGCGGCGAGGACGAGGAGGGCGGCGAGTGCGCGTCGCGGGACTCTCATGCGCCCAGGTATAGACCGGCCGGGTCCGCGAGGCCGGTGCGAGAATCCCGAGATGGCGGAAATCATCCAGAAGGACGGCACATGGACCTTCGACGGGGACTCGGTGCGCATCGTGCCGGGCCGCGACAAGGGGGTGGCGCTGCTGCGCCAGACGCTGGGCGAGGTGGTCGTCCCGTTGCGCGCGCTCGCCGGGATCTCCTACGAACCGGGGCGCAGGGCGGGCCGGTTGCGGCTGCGCCTGCGTGACGGCGCCGACCCGCTGCTCCAGGTGACCGGCGGGCGGCTGCCCGAGGCCTCCGATCCGTACCGGCTGACCGTGGAGCCGGACCGCTCCGGGGTCGCGGAGTACTTCGTGGAGGAGGTGCGCAACGCCCTGCTGCTGGACCAGGTGGACCCCGGGCCCACGGATTCCTACCTCCTGCCGGGGCCCGCCGTGCCGATCACGGCCGGCGCGGGCGACGGGACGGTGGCCTTCGACGGGGACCGGGTGGTCCTGGAGTGGAACTGGACGACGCAGGAGCCCAAACGGTCGGGCGGGGCCCGGGAGTTCCGGATCGGGGACGTGCGGTCGGTGGAGTGGGCTCCGTCGAAGGGGCTGACGAACGGGTGGCTCCGCTTCACCCTGGCCGGTGCGACGGCGGCGTCGCCCGCGCCGAAGTACGACCCGCACGCGGTGGAGCTGTCCGGTTTCAAGAAGGACCCGCTGATGGCGCTGGTGGCCGCGGCCGTGGCGGTCCGCATGCCCCACCCGGCGGCGCCCGCGCCCGTACGGACGCCTCCCTCGGAGGCCGTACGGGCCCTCGCGCCGAAGTCGGACCCGGCCGGGGCGGATCACGACGCCCTGCTGCGGCGGCTGCGCGAGCTGGGAGAGCTGCATCAGGCCGGGATCCTCACGGCCGAGGAGTTCACCACGGCGAAAGCGGCGATTTTGGGACGTTTCTGAGCACCGCAGACCGGAATTAACCCCTCCCCTGGTCCAGACCAGCGCAATCCTGCCCGATTTCGGGCAGGATTTTTGCGTTCTTCGATCCGAGCCGTCAATATCGACGGATGCCCGACCGCCGCCCGTCGCACGACGACCTCGTCGAACACCTGGTGCGCAGCACCTCGCTCCAGCGGGGCGAAGCCGCCCGCGTGGTGCTCGACGTGCTCGCGTACTTCGACGAGACGACCGAGGAGTTCGTCCGCCGCCGCCACCGTGAGCTCCAGTCCGGCGGCGCGGTCAACGCGGACATCTTCGAGCGGATCGCGGCCGAGCTGCCGCACCGCGCCGTGGCTCCGCCGGAGCTCTCGCTCCGGCAACTGCGACGCATCGTCTACGGCTGACCGCCGCCCCCGACGGGGGCAGGCGCAGGGCAGCGGCAAGAGCAACCGAACTTCAGGAGGGGAAAGACCTTATGTGCGGAATCGTGGGTTATATCGGCAAGCGTGACGTGGCACCGCTGCTGCTGGAGGGCCTGCAGCGACTGGAGTACCGCGGCTACGACTCCGCGGGCATCGTCGTCAACAGCCCGAAGTCCGCGGCCCTGAAGGTCGTCAAGGCCAAGGGTCGCGTCCGCGAGCTGGAGTCCCGGGTACCCAAGCGCTTCGCCGGCACCACCGGCATCGCGCACACCCGCTGGGCCACCCACGGCGCCCCGAGCGACACCAACTCCCACCCGCACCTGGACGCCGACAACAAGGTCGCGGTCGTCCACAACGGCATCGTCGACAACGCCTCCGAGCTGCGCGCCAAGCTGGAGGCCGACGGCGTGGTCTTCCTCTCGGAGACCGACACCGAGGTGCTCGTCCACCTGATCGCCCGCTCCGAGGCCGACACCCTCGAAGCGAAGGTCCGCGAGGCGCTCAAGGTGGTCGAGGGCACGTACGGCATCGCCGTCATGCACGCCGACTTCGCCGACCGCATCGTCGTCGCCCGCAACGGCTCCCCGGTCGTCCTCGGCATCGGCGAGAAGGAGATGTTCGTCGCCTCGGACATCGCCGCGCTCGTGGCCCACACCCGCCAGATCGTCACCCTCGACGACGGCGAGATGGCGACCCTGAAGGCCGACGACTTCCGCACCTACACCACCTCCGGTACGACGACCACCGCCACGCCCGAGACCGTGGAGTGGGAGGCCGCCTCGTACGACATGGGCGGCCACGACACGTACATGCACAAGGAGATCACCGAGCAGGTCGACGCCGTCGACCGCGTGCTGCGCGGCCGGATCGACGACCGGTTCAACACCGTCCACCTGGGCGGCCTGAACCTGGACCCGCGCGAGGCGCGCGGCATCCGCCGGGTCAAGATCCTGGGCTGCGGCACCTCGTACCACGCCGGCCTGATCGGCGCGGGCCTCATCGAGGGCCTCGCCCGGATCCCCGCCGACGCCGAGCCGGCCTCCGAGTTCCGCTACCGCAACCCGGTCGTGGACCCCGACACCCTCTACATCGCGGTCTCCCAGTCCGGTGAGACGTACGACGTGCTCGCGGCCGTGCAGGAGCTCAAGCGCAAGGGCGCCCGCGTCCTCGGCGTGGTCAACGTGGTCGGCTCCGCGATCGCCCGCGAGGCCGACGGCGGCGTGTACGTGCACGCCGGCCCCGAGGTCTGCGTCGTCTCCACCAAGTGCTTCACCAACACGGTCGTGGCCTTCGCGCTGCTCGCCGTGCACCTCGGCCGCATCCGCGACCTGTCCGTCACCGACGGCAAGCGGATCATCGAGGGCCTGCGCAAGCTGCCGGCCCAGATCCAGGAGATCCTGGACGGCGAAGAAGACATCAAGAAGCTGGCCGCCGAGTACGCCGAGGCCAAGTCGATGATGTTCATCGGCCGCGTCCGGGGCTACCCGGTGGCCCTGGAGGCCTCCCTGAAGCTCAAGGAGATCTCCTACATCCACGCCGAGGCCTACCCGGCCTCCGAGCTCAAGCACGGCCCGCTGGCGCTCATCGAGCCGGCGATGCCCACGGTCGCGATCGTCCCGGACGACGACCTGCTGGAGAAGAACCGCGCGGCGCTGGAGGAGATCAAGGCCCGCAGCGGCCGGATCCTGGCGGTCGCCCACCGCGAGCAGGAGAAGGCCGACCACACCATCCTCGTTCCCAAGAACGAGGACGAGCTGGACCCGATCCTGATGGGCATCCCGCTCCAGCTCCTGGCGTACCACACCGCCCTGGCCCTGGGCCGGGACATCGACAAGCCGCGCAACCTGGCGAAGTCCGTCACCGTCGAGTAGCAGCGCACCGGCCGTAGCGGCCGACCGAGCACGAGGAAGGCCCCCGGGGATCCCCCGGGGGCCTTTTCGTGTACGCGGGCCCGCGCCCGGGCCCTTACTCGTCCGCGGCCGTCAGCTCGCGGCGACCGCTCCGCTCGAACCCTTGCCGAGCGCCATCGGCCAGCTCGCCAGGGCCGCGGTGGCCCCGTACCAGGCCAGCAGCCCGGAGAGCGCCGCCACCCAGCCCGCCGCCTTGACCAGCCCGCCGGTGTCGGCGAACGTGCCTATCGCCAGGAGCAGGAGGGAGAGGGTGAAGAGGCCGTACACGCCCTGGCCGAACAGGCCGCCGGAGGCTGCGGCGGTGAGGGTCAGCGCGAGCATGGCGAAGAGGACGAGGAACATTCCGGCCGCATGTGCCGAAACCTTTCCGTCGGCGCCGTTGGCCCAGGTGAACCAGAAGGCACCGATGCCCGCGAACGCCGTCCCGTTGAAGCCGTTGCCGCCGCGGAATTCGAGGATCCCGAGGACGAACAGGGCGAGACCGCCAAGGAAGGTCGCGAGCGACACGGAGTTGGCGACGGTCACACCGCTGATGACTCCGGTCTGGCCGATACCGAACGCGAGAAGGGTGAGACCCAGGGCGATGTGCCCGAGGGTCGAAGTCGAGGCCTTGCTTCCCGCAGAGACACCATTGTCCACGGCGGGCTCCCTTCGATCTGCAGTTGTTTGCTGCGTCCCAGCAGCATTTATCTACCCCTTACAAGGGGGTTCACAACCACACAATCGACATACAGTCGGTTACGGGATGACAACAACCGGTCGCTGCGCCCGCTTCGCCAGCCGGCCCGCCACCGATCCGAAGATCCGGCCGACGATCCCGTGCGTGGAGCCGACCACGATGGCGTCCGCCGAGTACTCCCGGCCGACCTCCTCCAGCTCGTGGCAGATGTCCCCGCCCCGCTCGACGAGGATCCACGGGACCTCGGCCAGGTAGTCCGCGCAGGCCAGCTCCAGACCCAGCACCTCGGTGCGGTGGTCCGGCACGTCCACGAAGACGGGCGGCTCGCAGCCGGCCCACACGGTGGTGGGGAGCCGGTTGGCGACATGGACGATGATCAGACCCGATCCGGAGCGACGGGCCATGCCGATCGCGTACGCGAGGGCGCGCTCACTGGACGTGGATCCGTCGAATCCCACCACGACCCCGTGCCGGAAGGCCGGGTCGCAGGGATGACGTGGTTGTTCCACCGCGCGCAGGTCGGCCGATTCGGGGTCGGCGAGGCGTTTGCGCTTGCGGTCCGCGGGTTCAGAGAATTCGTGACCGGCCATGGGTGTCTCGGCGAAGAGGTCCTCGGGCGAAGGGACAAGGCAGCTGGGCGACAGTGGGCGGAAGCGACGATGCGAACAGTGACGATTCGAAGAATGGCAACTCAGTGTGACTGAGCTCTGTCCGGGAAGCATCTTCCCAAGCCCATACCCACCAGGGTACGGCGACACTCCTGCGCTGCACAGGGCTTGCCGCCCCTGGAGAGCGTCCAAGGGAGCATGCCGCAGCGGCGCTTCGTTGGCAATGGCCGCTGCCCCCTACAGCCAGTGACGAGCCGGCCCTCCAGCAAGTACCGGCCGGGCACCCCGCCGAGCACCCGGCAGGCACGCGCCACCCGTGCGCGCAGTGACCGAGCCGCGCCGCCCGCCGTTGGACACGAGTCCGACCGTCCAGGAAGAGCACGCAGGGAGCACGCCGTGCCCGGTCATCCGGTTCACCCCGTCCAGCCCGCTCAGTCGCCCGCTCAGCCGACACAGACCGTCCACGTGCCGCCTCCACCGCTTCACTCGTCCGTGCAACCCGCGAGGCGCCCTCACGAGGACCCCGCGGGTGACGTGGTGCGCTGGGCGGCCTTCAGCTGCCTGCTCGTCCCCGTCGTCCTCGTCGTCTACGGGACTTCGTTCGGCGGGGCGGCGGTGGCCACCCTCGGCCTGGCCGCCGTCACGGCCGCCTGCCGGGTGCTGCTGCGCCACTCGGAGAAGGCCGGGCGGAGCGCGGCCGCGGTCCTCGCGGAGGACCGCATGACGGCCGCCCAGCGCGGCCGGCACTCGCGCGCCGGGGCCGGAACCCACCGCGGATGTCACGGTTCCGGTGGGATGTCCCCTCACGACTGACCGGTTCGCACATCCACACCCGCACGTTTTCAGCCAACTTCCCGGCAGGTCACCCCCCTTGCCGGAATGTCCCCCCAACCCCCTCACCATCAGCGAAGACGGTGCCGGAGGGGGACTTTGACCCTATGGGTACTGGCCATGGCCGGACACTGCGCTTCCCACCCGGGTAGCGGAGTGGAACGCTTCCTGATCGAATGCTTTTCGCCAAGTTGCCAAGTCGACATAGCGCTGCGTGCTGAACTTGTCACGCCGACACCACGGGACGCAGTAGATTCGATCATGTATTTACGGCGGGGGATCCACGTGCAAGGCCGAGGGGAAACGTGCAGGTGCGACCAGACCAAGGAGTCGCGACACCCAAGGGGGGCTTAGCGCCATGAGCCAGGATTCCACCGCCGTCGTCGTAGACGGCAGGAAGCTCGCGGGGCGTCGCCGCAGGGAGATCGTCGCGGTGCTGCTGTTCAGCGGCGGGCCGATCTTCGAGAGCTCCATTCCACTTTCCGTGTTCGGCATTGACCGGCAGGATGCGGGAGTTCCACGCTATCGACTGCTCGTGTGCGCCGGGGAGGACGGTCCGCTGCGGACCACCGGCGGACTCGAACTGACCGCGCCATACGGGCTGGAGGCGATCGCCCGGGCGGGCACGGTCGTCGTTCCCGCGTGGCGCTCCATCACCTCACCGCCGCCGCCGGAGGCGCTCGACGCGCTGCGTCTGGCGCACGAGGAGGGAGCCCGGATCGTCGGACTGTGCACGGGAGCCTTCGTGCTCGCCGCGGCCGGTCTGCTGGACGGGCGGCCCGCGACGACGCACTGGATGTACGCGCCGACGCTGGCCAAGCGCTACCCGTCCGTCCACGTCGATCCGCGCGAGCTGTTCGTCGACGACGGCGACGTGCTGACCTCCGCGGGCACCGCGGCCGGAATCGATCTGTGTCTGCACATCGTGCGCACGGACCACGGCAGCGAGGCGGCCGGGGCCCTGGCCCGCAGGCTCGTCGTCCCGCCGCGCCGTACGGGCGGCCAGGAGCGCTACCTCGACCGGTCGCTGCCGGAAGAGATCGGCGCCGACCCGCTGGCCGAGGTCGTCGCCTGGGCGCTGGAACACCTCCACGAGCAGTTCGACGTGGAGACGCTGGCGGCGCGCGCCTACATGAGCAGGCGCACGTTCGACCGGCGGTTCCGCTCGCTCACCGGCAGCGCGCCGCTCCAGTGGCTGATCACCCAGCGGGTGCTCCAGGCACAGCGGCTGCTGGAGACCTCCGACTACTCGGTCGACGAGGTCGCCGGACGCTGCGGGTTCCGCTCGCCCGTCGCCCTGCGCGGGCACTTCCGCCGCCAGCTGGGGTCCTCCCCGGCCGCCTACCGCTCCGCCTACCGGGCCAGGCGCCCGCAGGCGGACGCGGCCCAGGTGGCTCAGCTGTCGGAGTCGCCGGTTCCGCACCAGCGCACTCCGCAGCCGCAGCGGACCGCGGCGGCGCTGGCCGCTGCCGGTCCCAAGGTGACGGAGCTGTACGCCCCGGGCCGGGTCCTGCGCGAGCACGCGTAGCGCACGGCCCCGTAAGGGCACTGCTCGGAGAAGGTCCCTCGCATCAGCGTCACCGATGTGGGGGACCTTCCGCATAAGGTGGGGCTCATGAACGATCGCATGGTGTGGATCGACTGCGAGATGACCGGGCTCTCGTTGACGGACGACGCACTTATCGAGGTGGCCGCACTGGTCACCGACTCGGAGCTCAACGTGCTCGGCGAAGGCGTGGACATCGTGATCCGCCCGCCGGACGCGGCCCTGGAGACCATGCCCGACGTGGTGCGCGAGATGCACACCGCCTCCGGCCTGCTCGACGAACTGGCCGGCGGGACCACCCTCGCGGATGCCGAGGCGCAGGTCCTGGCCTACGTACGGGAACACGTGAAGGAGCCCCGCAAGGCCCCGCTCTGCGGAAACACGGTCGGTACCGACCGCGGCTTCCTGCTGCGCGACATGGCCGCGCTGGAGGGGTACCTGCACTACCGGATCGTGGACGTGTCCTCGATCAAGGAGCTGGCTCGCCGCTGGTACCCGCGCGCCTACTTCAACAGCCCGCCGAAGAACGGCAACCACCGGGCGCTCGCGGACATCAAGGAGTCCATCGCCGAGCTGCGTTACTACCGGGAGGCCGTCTTCGTGCCGCAGCCCGGACCGGACTCGGACACGGCGCGCACCATCGCCGCCAAGCACGTCGTCCCCGGCGAGTAACCACCCCCACAGCACCTCCCGGAGGCCGGCGGGGGAAAAGGGGGGCGCGAGCACCCTCCCGGACCCTGTACGCTTTTCTTCGGCCGGTCGGTTTTCCGACCGGACATGGTGGGTGTAGCTCAGTTGGTAGAGCACCTGGTTGTGGTCCAGGTGGCCGCGGGTTCAAGTCCCGTCACTCACCCTGCGAGAGGGCCTCGTTCCGCGAAAGCGGAGCGGGGCCTTCTGCGTTTCCCCGGTCTTTCGCCGAACCACGCGATCTTTCGCCGCGCTAGACGCGGAAGGCGTCGGCATGGTCCGCGGACCAGGTCGCGAAGGTGCGGGGCGAGTGGCCCGTGAGCTGTTCCACCGCGTCGGTCAGGCCGACCGGGAGGCCGTCGGTGGCGGCCCAGAAGTCGAGCAGGGCCTCGGCGTACGGACCCGGTATGTAGCCGTCGACCTCGGCCTTCCACTGCTCGCGGGAGACGGGCTCGAAGGGTATGGAGCGTCCGACCGCGTCGCCCAGTATGGCCAGCTGGGCCGCGAAGGTCAGCGACTGCGGGCCGGTCAGGGTGTACGCGCGCCCGCCGAGCGAGGGGTCGGTGAGGACCGCGAAGGCGGCCTCCGCGATGTCGGCCTCGTGGACGGGGTCGCAGTAGGAGCCCGGATAGGGCAGGTGCACCGGGCGGCCGGACTTCAGCGACCAGGCCCAGCCGAGGGCATTGCTCGCGAAGGAACCGGGGCGCAGCAGGGTCGTGCGCAGCGGAGATGCCAGGAGGGCCTGCTCGACCGCGAGGTGCGCCGCGGCGAGCGGGCTGTCGGCGGCGTCGGGGGCCAGGACCGAGGAGGAGGACAGGAGGACGACGTGTTCCACGCCCGCCTCCACGGCCTCCTTGACGAAGGCGTCGACGGCGGCGGCCTCGGCGTAGAGGAAGACGGAGCGGACTCCGACGAGGGCGTCGGGAAAAGTGGCCGGATCGGTGAGGTCGCAGTGGACGGTTCCGGGTTTGTCGGGCTCGCGGGAAGCGAGGCGGTGCGGGAGCTCGTGGGCGGCGAGGAGGGAGGAGAGGCCGCGGGCGATGGCGCCGCGGCCGCCGGTGACGAGGATTTCCGACATGGGGAACGCTCCTTTGAGTTCTCAGTAGACTGGACACGTGGCGCAGATTCTGCGTTACACACTCTCTGCGTCACACAGTTAAATTTGGAGCACGGAGAAGCCGATGTCAACCAAGAACACCCGTTCGAGTGATGCGTGGACCCGCGCCGAGCTGCTCGCGCGCATCGTCACGGAGAGCCAGCGGCACTACGCCGACTACTCGCTCTTCAGCCAGGCCATGGCCGACCACGTCGGCCTGCACCCCACCGACATGCAGTGCGTCGCCCTCCTCGACATGGAGCCCGGCCCCGTCAGCACCGGTGACATCGCCCGCCTCACCGGCCTGACCTCCGGATCCGCCACCCGCCTGGTCGACCGCATGGTCAAGGCCGGCATCGTGGAGCGCCTGGCCGACCCCAACGACCGCCGCCGCTCGCTGGTCGCCCTCGCACCCGCCGCCCGCGACCGGATCAGCGCCGCCTGGGACACCCCCGGCCGCGCCTTCGGCGCCGTGCTGGAGAGCTACTCCGACGCCGAACTCGCCGTCATCGGCGACTACCTGCACCGCGCCGCCGAAGTCGGCCGCGCCCAGGCCAAACGGCTGACCTCCGGTACGGGCGACACCGGCTGACGTCGGACACCGACGGACACCGACGGACACCCACGGACATCTACCCAAACCGTCGCTCCGCCGCTACGGTCCCCTCCAACGGGCAACGGCGCGCGCCGGAGAAACGGGAGGGTCGGCGTGCGGCTGGAGGTTGTCCGTGTCCAAGTCCGCATCCGCCGCCGCCCCCGGCGGCTTCCGCGGGGTGTTCGCACTCGGCGGTACCGCTCTCCCCGTTTACGGGTTCCTCGCGCGGCTCCCCGCCGCGCTGTGCCCCATCGGGACGCTCCTGCTCATCAACGACCGCGACGGCATCGGCGAAGCCGGGACGGTCGCCGCGGCCCTCTGGCTCGGCCAGGCCCTCGGCGGCCCGGTCATCGGCCGGCTCGCCGACCGGCGCGGCCACCGGCCCGTCCTGCTCTTCGCCTGCGCCGCGAACGCCGCCCTGCTCGCCGCCCTGGTCGCGGCCGTCCTCGGCGGGCTGCCGCCGGCCGCCCGGGCGGCGCTCGCCCTGGCGGCCGGGCTGACCGTGCCGCAGATCGGTCCGCTGGCCCGGGCCCGCTGGGCGCGGCTGGCCGGAGACGACAGGGCCCTGGTCGGGGCCGCGCTCTCGTTCGACACCACCCTCGACGAGGTGGGCTTCATGGTGGGGCCCGCGCTGGCCGGGATCCTCGCGGTGACCGTGCACCCCGCGTCGGGGCTCGTCCTCGCAGCCGTACTGATCGTGGTCTTCGGGACGCTCTTCGCCGTGCATCCCACGGCGCCCGGGCCGACGCACGGGACCACGGCCGCGCGTGGCGACGTACGACTGTGGTCGCCCGGGCTGGCCCTGCTGTTCGCCATGGCCGTCCTCCAGGGCTCCGCCTGGAGCGCGGCCAATACGGGGGTCAACGCGCTCGCCGAATCGGCCGGATCGCCGGGCTCCGCCGGGCTCATATGGTCGGCGATGGCCGTGACCAGCTCGATCACCGGCTTCGTGACGGTGGCCCGGCCCGGACCGGCCGACCTGACGGTCCGGCTGCGGCGGACGATCTCGGCCCAGGCCCTGCTGACGCTGCCCCTGCTCGCGGTGTCGGGCGTCTGGGGCGCCACCTTCGCGATCGCGGGCATCGGGCTGGCCGTGGCTCCGCACCTCATCGCCCTGTTCGGGCTCGTGGAACGGGCCGCCCCGGCGCGGCGGATGGCCGAGGCCATGACCGTGATCGGCAGCGGGCTGCTCCTCGGGGAGGCACTGGCGGCGGCCGTCGCGGGGCCGCTCGCCGCGGTGTGCGGGTACCGGGCGGCCTTCGCCGTGTCGTGCGCGGCAGCGGCCGCCTCCGCGGTGGTGGCGTGGGCGGCCGCCGGCAAGGGCTGGTTCGGCCCGCGCGCGACTACGCCGACAAAAGCGCGCCCAGCGACTTCTGCATGTCCTGCGCGTTCATGACCGGAGCGACCTCGACCTCGGCGTTGTACTGCGTGAACAGGTCCCACACCACCGCCGGCACGTCAGCGCTGTCCTTCAGGTCGAAGACGATCCAGCAGGAGCGCACGCCCTCGTGCAGCCCGAAGTAGGCCGCCTCCGGCTTGACCTTGTCGAGCAGGCCCTTCATCGCCTGGGTCAGGGCCCCGCTCTTGATGCCCTCGTTGGTGGTGACCGTGTCCAAGTGGGCCCTGAGCATGACTCTCATGCGTGGCTCCTTTCGTCACGGCCACCCTCGGCGGAGGCCCGGGAGGCGGCAACATCTCCGCCTCCGTCCGGGCCCGAACTCACCCGCCCCGGGGTACGGCTACTCCGTCCGCTCCGCGCCCTGGATGTGGAAGTTGAAGTCCGTGTGCCCCAGGGCCCCCATCAGCCGGAGCCAGATCGGCAGCAGCATCTCCGTGCCGCGCGCCGTCTCGATGCCGCCCAGGTCGATGACGGTGTGGTCCCCCCAGCCGAAGGAGTCCAGGAGCTCGCGCACGGCCTTCTTCGCCTCGGCGTCCTCACCCGAGAGGAAGACGGTGTGGTCGCCGGGGACCCTGGCCGGATCGACCATGACCTGGCAGCTCATGGTGTTCAGGGTCTTGACGACCCGCAGCCCGGGGAAGGTCCGCTGGATCAGCTCGCCCAGGCTGTCGCTGTCCACCGGGTCGAGGCCGGGCGGGAAGCCGTGCGAGAAGTCGAGCGGGTTCGCGATGTCGATCAGGATCTTGCCGTCCAGGTGCGCGGCGTCGGCCTCCGTCAGCGCGGCGAGGCTGACCCGCCCGCCGGTGGCGTTGACCAGCACCTCGCCCTGCCGGGCCGCCTCCGCGAACCCGGTGAGGCCCGCCTGCGGCTGGGCCGCCTGCCACTCGGCGTAGTCGCCGCGGGCGAGGGTGGCCTCCGGGTCGCGGGTGCCGATGACCACCTCGTGGCCCAGGGAGAGCAGCCGGGTGGCGATCGTACGGCCGACGATTCCGGTGCCGAGGACTGCGTAGCGCATGACAACTTCCAATCGAATACGGGTAATCAGCGAGCCGATGGTGGAGCGCGTCCACTCAATCAGGCCGTACGGATTCCCGCGCGCGCATCGTCAACTCCGGGCCAAGGTCACTTGGCCGCCGGCTC
Organism: Streptomyces sp. NPDC059443; assembly: GCF_042750105.1. Lineage (NCBI taxonomy): Bacteria > Bacillati > Actinomycetota > Actinomycetes > Kitasatosporales > Streptomycetaceae > Streptomyces > Streptomyces sp. NPDC059443. The sequence goes on from NZ_JBHYVM010000030.1 coordinate 77,639, forward strand.
GTCCAGGATCCCGACGTCGTAGAAGAACTGGTAGCGCGCCGGGTCGTCCGGCAGGAACCAGTGGAAGCCCTCCTCCAGGAAGACGGCCACGACGTTCACGGCGATCACCAGCCCCAGGAACCACAGCGCGGCCAGCCCCACCGACCGGTACGGGCCCGGCCCATCGGCCGGAATGACACGGTCCGCCGTGGCGTGGGCGAAGGCGAGGACGATGCCGACCGCGACGACCGAGGCCTGGAAGAGGATCCACGCCCAGACGTACAGGTGCAGGCCGAACACCTCGCTCCCGAACCCCTTGTCGCCCGGCAGGATGTGCAGCATCGTCTGCCGCCACGAGGCGAACGAGCCCGCGATGACGGCGACGAGGGACAGGCCCCAGCCCATCATGTAGTCGCGGCCGGTCACCGCTCCCGCGGTCAGCGCCGTGCGGACGATGTGCCCGGCTCCGAGCGCCGCCAGCAGCATGAACATCCGCTGCACGATGCAGAGCGGGCACGGGTACTCCCACAGCCCGAACTGGTAGAAGAGCCCGCCGCACACCACACCGGTCCAGCCGATGACGAAGAGGCACGCGAACCAGTACTGGACGCGCCCCAGCAGGCCGCCCTCCATCGGCGCCTCCGGGAGGAGGCTGTACATCGCGGCCACCGTCAGTAGCTCAAGGTGAGGGCGAGACCGCTGGTGATGTGGTGCGCCAGCAGCAGGATCACGGCGAGGAGCATCAGCCACCAGGCGCCGAGCACGACCGCCCGCGACCTGTCCCGGTACATCGCGATGAGGGTGGCCAGGAGGCCGCCGAAGATGAGGGTGTCCATGGCGCGGACCGTATCGACATGGGGACATACCGGTCGCGCGGCGCGCCCCCGACCGGCCCCGGGTTAGATCAGTTGCCCCGCCGCTTGCGCCGGCTGCGCCGGGCGGACTCGCCCCGGGCCCGGCCGTCCAGGGCGCCCCCGTCCAGCGCGATCCACACCCGCACCTCGGTCCCGCCGAGCACCGAACGCCCCAGCCGCACGTCGCCGCCCGTCGACTCCGCGACCCGTCGCACGATGTCCAGGCCGAGGCCCGTCGAACCGTCGCGGCCCCCGTCGTTGCCCCGGCGCAGCGCCGCGTCCGGGTCGGAGATGCCGGGTCCCGCGTCCGAGACGAGCACGATCACCGCGTCCCCGGCGTCGTGGACGTCCACCGCGAAGGGGGTGCCCTCCGGGGTGTGCCGGAAGACGTTGCCCAGCATGGCGTCGAGCGCCGCCGCGAGCTCCGGCCGGGCCACGGGGATCCGTACCGTACGGTCCACCCCCGCGAGCCGCACCTCGCGGCCCTCGTCCTCCGCCAGCGCCGACCAGAAGGCCATCCGGTCGCGGATCACCTCCGAGGCGTCACAGCCGGCGCCGCTGCCCGGGGCGGAAGCGGGTGCGCGCTGCTCGCGCGCCGTACGGATGATCGTGTCGACCTCGCGCTCCAGCTGCTCCACGGCCGCCCGCGTCTGTTCCGCCGCCGGACCGTCGCCGAGCGAGGCCGCGTTGAGCCGCAGCACCGTCAGGGGCGTGCGCAGGCGGTGCGAGAGGTCCGCGGCCAGCTCCCGCTCGTTGGCGAGGAGTTCCATCACCTGGTCCGCCATCGAGTTGAACGCGACGGCGGCCGACCGGAGCTCTTTGGGCCCCTCCTCGGGGACCCGCGCCCCCAGCCGCCCCTCCCCCAGCCGGTGCGCGGCGTCCGCGAGCCGCTCGGCCGGCCGCACGAGGCGGGCGCCGAGCCGGTCCGCGACCGCCACCGAGCCCACGATCAGGGCGAGGCCGACGCCGGCGAGGATCACCCAGGCGGTCGCCACGCCGTTGCTGACCTCGCTCTCCGGTACGTAGATCTCCACGACCGCGATGTCCCCGGAGCCGAGCGCGATGGGCTGGAGCAGGGCGGAACCGCCGCCCGCCACCGGGGCCGTGGCGGCCCGTCCGATGCGCCGGGTCTCGGAGACGGCGCGCTCACCGGCCCAGCCGCCGCCGATGTCCACGCGCGGGCTGTCGCCCACGGCCGGGACGTGCACGGCCATCCGCCGGGCGGCGCCCATCTGCGAGGACTCCACGGCCTTGCGCAGCTGCACCGGGTCGGTGGTGATGGACAGCGTCGGCCCGATGGTGGCGGCCTGCCGTTCCGCGTTGGAGAACGCCCGGTCGCTGGCCATCTCCTGGACGACCAGCCCGAGCGGTACGGCGAAGGCCACGACCACCATGGCGGTGACCGCCAGGCACACCTTGACGAGCGCCCATCTCATCTCCGTCGGCTCGCTCCGCCGCGGCAGCGGCTGTTGTCACGGTCGCCCGCGCGGCGCAGAGGTGCGGCCATCGTGCTCGTCTGCGGCCCGGTGGCCGCGCGTGCGCCGCTCACCGCGGCGGCTCCAGCTTGACCCCGACACCCCGCAGCGTGTGCAGGTAGCGCGGGCTGGCGGCGGTCTCGCCGAGCTTGCGGCGCAGCCACGACAGGTGGACGTCGATGGTCTGGTCGTCGCCGTACGACTGCTGCCAGACCTCGGCGAGCAGCTCCCGGCGGGCCACGACCACGCCCGGCCGCCCGGCCAGGAAGGTCAGCAGGTCGAACTCCCGCCGCGTGAGGTCCAGTACCGCCCCGTCCAGCTCCGCCTGGCGGCGCAGCGGATCGATGGCGAGGCCGCCCACGCGCAGCACGCGGGAGGGCGGTTCGGCTCCGGCGGTGGAGCGGGCGCGGCGCAGGACGGCGGCCATCCGGGCCGAGAGGTGCTCGACGGAGAAGGGCTTGGTCAGGTAGTCGTCGGCGCCGTCGTTGAGCAGCCGGACGATCTCCGCCTCGTCGTCGCGGGCGGTGGCGATGATGACGGGCACGTCGGTGATGCCGCGCAGCATCTTGAGTGCCTCGGCCCCGTCCAGATCGGGCAGTCCGAGGTCGAGGATGACCACGTCGAAACGGTGGTGCGCGACCTCGCGCAGTGCCTCCAGGGCGGTGCCGACGCTGCGCACGGTGTGCGAGGCCTCGGTCAGGTGCCGGATGAGGGCGGAACGTACGAACTGGTCGTCCTCGACCACGAGCACACTAGCCATGGCCCGCACCGTAGCCCATTCGGGGGATACCCAGGGGGGCTGGGCCAGGTCTGGGGCGGGTGGTGCAGTATGTCCCCCGATGCGAAGAGGACTTGCACACGCGGGGGCGTGGACCCTGGCGACCGGCGCGGCGGTGACGCTGTCGTGGTGGGGCGTGCACACGGTGATGTCCGGGACGGCCTACGATCCGCCGCTCGCGGTGCCGCTGACCACGCAGCCGCTCTCCTCCTCCACGCACAGCGCGCTGCCGCCGTCCCCCTCGTCCCCGTCGTCCCCGTCGTCCTCCGCGTCCACCTCGCCCTCGGCTCCGGCATCGCCCTCCCCCGCCAGGTCCTCCACGCCGCCGGCGCAGTCGACGCCCGCCCCGCACCCGAACAAGCAGGGGGGCACGAGCGAGAACGTGAAGGCGTACACCGTCGCCGGCGGCCGGGTCGTCTTCGATCTCGGCGGGACCTCCGGCGAGCTGGTCTCGGCGACCCCGGCGGCCGGCTGGACGATGCAGGTGTGGAAGCAGCCGTCCTGGATCCGCGTCTCCTTCACCCGCGACGGCCGCGACCTCTCCGTCTTCTGCACCTGGAACGGCCACCCGCCGCTGATCGAGACCTACGAGGGGTAGGCGCTCAGCGGAAGACGGACGGCGGGGGCTCCGGCGAGGCCACTGCCGAGGCGTCCGAGACCGGCGCGGCGCCGCCCGCGAAATCGGTGAGGGCGCGGCCGTGTTCGACGCGGCCGGGGTGCGGGTCGCTCGCGACCCGGCGGGTGAACTCGGCGAGCGGGAGCTCCCGGTCGCCGGCCACCAGGACGGCGTTGCCGAACCGCTTGCCGCGCCACACCACCGGGTCGGCGGCCAGCGCGAGCTGCTCGAACCGGGTCGCGGCCGTCGCGATCTGACCCCGCAGGTGGGACAGCGGCGGCCCGTCCGCGAGGTTCGCCACGTACCAGCCGCCCGGCGCCAGGGCCCGGCGTACGTCGTCCAGGAACTCGGCGCTCGTCAGGTGCGCGGGGGTGCGGGCGCCGCTGAACACGTCCGCGATCACCAGGTCCGCCCAGCCGTCCGGGATCTTGGCCAGTCCCGCGCGGGCGTCGACCGCGCGGACGCGGGGCCCCGCCCCCCCGGGGCCCGGGCCGGCGGGGGCGGCCGAGTGCCCCGCCCCCGCGCCGCTCTCGCAGACGCTAGCGGGGGGGC
>NZ_JBHYVM010000030.1:81902-96463 GCF_042750105.1 Streptomyces sp. NPDC059443
TGTCCTAACCCGCTCGTCCACACCCCGCGCCCCCCGCCGTGGGGTTGAGCGGCCCCGCCCGGGGGGGGGCGGCCGCCGCGGGCGGGCGCCCGGGGGGCGCGGGGCCCCGCGGCAGGTGTTCCCGTACGAAGGCCACGAGCCCGGCGTCGATCTCCACGATCTGCTGGGACGAGCGGGGGCGGGTGGCGGCGGTGTAGCGGGCGAGGGTGAAGGCGCCGCCGCCGAGGTGGGCCACGTTCAGGGGCTTGCGGGCCGGGCCGAAGAGGTCGATCAGGTGGCCGATCCGGCGCTGGTAGGAGAAGTCCAGGTACCCGGGGTCGTCCAGGTCCACGTGCGACTGCGGGGCTCCGTCGATCAGCAGGGTCCAGGCGCGCGGCCGCTCCCGGTCGGGCTCCAGCGCGGCCTCGCCGCCGTCCACCTGCCCGGCGATCGCCTCGGAGGATTCGCGCCCGCGCCGCTTGTCGTTGCCTTTGCCCTTGCCTGCCACGTTTCCATTATGGCTGGTCAGTCCCGCCACACGGCTGCTCGCCGAAGGTCCGGAGCGGTCAGCGGCAGTTGTCCGCGGCCTCGATCAGCCGGGCCGCCTCGCCGAGCGCCGCCCGCAGCACCTCCGGGTCGGTGACCGGCCCGACGGCCTCGGGGGGAAGGAGCCAGCCGGTTCCCCCCGAGGTGGGCGAGCTGTCGCCGAACCGCATGCCGCGCCCGTTGGTCTGCGTACAGGCGCTGCCCGGGAGGTCCCAGGCGTCGGCGGTGCCGGGCGGGACGAGGAAGCCGAGGGTGCTGCCGGAGCCGTCGTGCAGGACCGGGCCGACGCCGCCGGCCTGGCTGGCCCTGCCCACCTGTCCGGCGGCCCGCCGGATGATGTCCACGGCCTCCAGCCCCTGCCGGGTGGGCACGGTGACCAGATCCGGGGCCCCGGCGATCGGGGGTGCGCCGGGCTCGGGCGCGGTGTTCGTTCCAGTGCTCTCCATGCCGCCCTCCACCAAGGGAACCCCTCCTCGATCCGCGTACGAGCCTCGCGGGAGGGGGCCGGGAACCGAGAAAGGTTCCTCCCACTCCGCATGGGTTCAACGCACGGGGACGTCAACAGGTGCGGCGGCAAGACGCTGCAAAGGATGGCAGTTCATGGCGGATCGCGGGTGAGATATCCGTTTTGTAGCCAAACACCGCGTCAACCGGCCTCCGCTGGCGGTACGTTCATGCCCGCCGGGCACCCCGCAACACCGTCACCGTCATCACCGTCACGCCGGCAGCAAGTCGGCCGGCGTCAGGCAGTCACACCGGCAGCGCGTCCCTTGCCCCAGAGAGGCCACGTCCATGGCGGCGTCCCCCCACTCACCCAATTCCACCTTCCGGCGGCTGCGCGGTCAGCATTCCCCGGCCGAGTTCGCCGCGATGGTGCGCAGGGCGGCGAAGGAGATCGACGAAACCGTTTCCTGCGACGCCCGTTACATCGGCCGGGTCGAGTCCGGCGAGATCCGCTGCCCCAACTACGCCTACGAGCGGGTCTTCCTCCACATGTTCCCCGGCCGGACCCTGGCCGATCTCGGATTCTCCCCCCGGGAGACGGTGCGCGGCCGGCTGGCCCAGCGCGAGCAGGTCTCGCCCTTCTCCCCGTTCACCCAACGTTCCAACCCCCTTTCCTCTTCGCGTTTCAAGGAGAGCGACGTGCTGCGTCGCGCGTTCATGGCGGGCGGCTCCGCGACCGTGGCGGCCGCGACCATCGGTCTCACCCTGCTCGGCGACACCCGCCGGCTCCCCTCCCGGGCCGGCGAGGCCGAGGCGGACGCCGTCGAGGACGCCGTACGCCAGATCCGGCTGCTGGACGACCGGCACGGGGCGGACGCCCTGTACCGGCGGGCCTCGGAACCCCTGCGCACCGCCTACGCGTTGCTCGACGCGGGGGCCACCCGACAGTCCACCGAGGACCGGCTGCACGCGGGCGCGGGCGAGCTGGCGATCTCGGTGGGCTGGCTCGCGCACGATTCGGGCCGCTTCGACGACGCCCGCTCGCACTACGCGGAGGCGCTCGCCACGGCCCGGGTCTCGGGGGACGCCGGGCTGGAGGCGCACGCCTTCAGCAACATGGCGTTCCTCGCGCGGGACTGCGGGCGGCCGCGCGAATCGGTACGGGCGGCCCAGGCGGGCCGCCGCGCCGCGCGCTCCCTCGGTTCCCCGCGGCTCCTCTCGCTCCTCGCGCTGCGCGAGGCCGGGGGCTGGGCCGGGTTGGCGGACCGCAAGGCGTGCGAGGAGGCTCTGGCCCGGGCGCACACGGAGTTCTCGCGCGGCGCGGCCGGGGCCGACCCCGAGTGGATGTCCTTCTTCGGCGAGGCCGAGCTGGAGTCGCTGGAGTCCCGCTGCTGGGCGGCGCTCGGCGAGCACGCCCGCGCGGCCCGGCACGCCCGCCGGGCGGCGGACCTCCAGGATCCGCACTTCGCCCGCAACGTCGCCCTCTACACCGCGGAGCTCGCCGACAACCTGGCCCACGCGGGCGCCCCCGACGAGGCCTCCTGGGCGGGCGGCCGGGTACTGGACCTCCTCGCCGAGGTCCAGTCGACCCGCATCCAGTCGATGCTGGCGGCCACGGCCCGCACCCTGGTCCCCCACCAGCGCTCCCCCCGCGTGGGCGCGTTCCTGACCCGCCACGCGTCGGCCTGAGCCGGGCTACGCGTCCAGGTGCCCCGTGTCGTTCCAGCGCTCCAGCGCGGGAGCCCCGTACGCCCAACCCAGGACCGACAGCGAGGTCGGGTCCAGGCGGATGCGGGCGCCGAAGGAGGCCTCGAAGCCGAGCCAGCGGGCCGCCAGGGTGCGCAGGATGTGACCGTGGGCGAAGACGAGGACGTCGCGCTCGGCCGAGCGCGCCCAGGTGACGATCTCGTCCGCGCGGGCCGACACGTCCGCGACGGACTCGCCGCCCGGAACCCCGTCGCGCCAGATCAGCCAGCCGGGCCGGACCGCCTGGATCTCGGCCGGGGTCATGCCCTCGTAGTCGCCGTAGTCCCATTCCATGAGCATGTCCCACGGCTCCGCCTGGATGCCGAAGCCGGCCAGGTCACAGCTCTCGCTCGCGCGCACCAGGGGGCTGGTGCGGACTTCCAGGCCGCGCAGGCTCGCCCACGGATCGCGGGCCAGGCGCTCGCCGAGCAGCTTCGCGCCCCGCTTCCCCTCCTCCAGCAGGGGCACGTCCGTGCGTCCGGTGTGCTTGCCGAGCTGGGACCACGCGGTCTGGCCGTGGCGGGCCAGGAGGATGCGGGGGGCCATGTGAGTTCTCCCGGTCGAGGGGCGGAAAAGGATACGGAAAGGGGCGGCGCGGCGGAACCATTCGCACGGCTTTGCGGGGATTCCGTCGTCCGACCATCATCCATCACATGAACGGCGTGCAACCTCGGCCGCTTCACGTACGTCATACGTCGCATGACCAATCGGCGGCAACCCCCGCGCTGGTGGGCCGAGCTGCTGCTCCTCGGGCTCGTCTACGGCGCCTACTCCGGCGGCAGGCTCCTCGCCCGGGGCGACGTCCGGCTCGCCGTCGACCACGGGCTCGCGATCCTGCGCCTGGAGGAGCTCCTGCGGATCGACTTCGAGCGGCCGCTCAACCGGCTCTTCACCCAGCACGGCGCGCTCGGCATACCCGCCGACTTCGTCTACGCCTCCCTGCACTACCTCGTCACCCCGGCCGTGCTGGTCTGGCTCTACCGCAGCCGCCCCGTGCAGTATCGATTCGCCCGTACGTGGCTGATGCTCTCCACCCTCCTCGGGCTCATCGGCTTCGCCCTGGTCCCGACCTGCCCGCCCCGACTGCTCGAAGCCCCGTACGGCTTCACCGACACCATGGCCCGGTACAGCGCCTACGGCTGGTGGGGCGGCGAGGCCAGCGCCCCGCGCGGACTCGGCGCCTTCACCAACCAGTTCGCCGCCATGCCCAGCCTGCACGTGGGGTGGGCCCTGTGGTGCGGGATCGTGCTGTGGCGGTACGGGCGCCACCCGCTGCTCCGGGCGCTCGGAGCCGCGTACCCCGCCGTCACCGCCCTCGTGGTCATGGGCACGGCCAACCACTACTTCCTCGACGCGGTCGCCGGGGCCGCCGTCATGGGCGCCGGACTCCTCGCCGCCCGCTCCCTGGCCGGGCGTGGCTGGACCGGCGGGTCCGGCTGGTCCGGCCGCTCCGGCCCGCACACCACCCGAACAGCCGGTTTCCGCCGTAAGTCCACGATTGTCAGTGGCGGATGGGACACTTCCGCGGGTGAGCTCCTACCCGCCCAGCGGTCAGCCGCCGAAGACCCCGCAACAGACGGCCCAACCGCCGACGACCCGGCTGGCGTCGGCAACAGCCCCGACGGCGCAGCGCCCGACGGCACTGTGGCAGCGGCTCGCTGACCTGCGCGGCCCCGCCGTCCCGCGCCGCCCGCTCGACGCCCGCGCGCTGGCGGCCCTCGCCGCCAACCCCGGCTGCGGCAGACGCGCCCTGCTCGACGGCGCCGGCGTGGACAAGACGGTCCTGGCGTCGGCGCTCGGCTCGCCGGCTTCCTTCGGGCAGTCGCAGTTCGCCATCGTGCGCGGGAACTCCTTCGAGGCCAAGGTCAAGGGCGACGGCGGCGCCGAGCTGCTGCGGCTGGTCCACGCGCACCTGGCCGCCGGGTCCGAACCGCCCGGGGCGGACTCCCCCGTACCCTCCCCCGTGCCCGATCTGACCGCCGCCGGGCCCGAGGGCCGCGCCGCCCGTACCGCGCTCGCGCTGCGGGACGCGACCGCCGCCGCGACGTGGACCCTGCTCGACCACCCCATGCTCGCCCTGGAGGTGGCCGGCTCCCCCGCCTATCTGGAGCCGGACGCCGTCGTCGTGCACCCCGACGGCCGCTGGACCGTCGTGGAGATCAAATCGTTCCCGATGATCGACGGAGCCGCCGACGCCGCGAAGGTGGGCGCCGCCGCCCGCCAGGCCGCCGTCTACGTACTGGCCCTGGAGCGGACCGCCGGGAAGGTGACCGGCGCCGAGGTCGGGCACACCGTGCTGCTGGTCTGCCCCAAGGACTTCTCCAACCTGCCCACCGCCTCCCCCGTGGACGTCCGCCGCGAGCTCTCCGTGACCCGGCGCCAGCTGGAGCGCCTCACCCGGGTCGAGGAACTGGCCGCGGCCCTGCCCGAGGGGCTCGACTTCGACCCGGCGCGGTCCGCCGAGGAGCTGAGCGAGGCCGTCTCGGCCGTGTCCGCTTCCTACGCCCCCGAGTGCCTGGCAGCCTGCGAGCTGGCCTTCCACTGCCGGGACGGGGCGCGCGGAGCCGGTGAGGTGACCGCGCTCGGCCGTTCGGTACGGGGCGAGCTGGGCGCGCTGACCACCGTCGAAGCCGCCCTCGCGGCGGCCGGGGGCGACGGCTGCCCGGATGACGGATGCCCGGACGACCCCACCGCGGTCGCCCTGCGCTACGCCGCCCGGCTGCGCGCCGAGGCCCTGGAACAGGCCCCCGCCCGGATCCGCCCGGAGGTCGTCGAATGTCCCTGCTGAACACCCTGGCCCGGCTGGAGGCCGTCCGCGCGGGGCGGGCCCGGCCGCTGACGACCGTACGGCACCGGCATCTGAGCGCGGAGCCGCTGGTCTTCGTACCGCTGACGACCGCGGGCGAGGCCGGGGCGCCCCTCGGGGCGATGTTCGGCACCGATCCCGAGGATCCGCAGATCCTGGTGATACCGCAGCCGCGCGACCGGAACATGCGCTGGGAGTTCCTCGGGGAGCTGGCCAGAAACATCGTGCCGTACATCGACGGGTACGCGGACGCGGTCGAGCCGGCGGAGCGCACCGAGACCGACCCGGAGACGGGCAAGCGGGTCAAGGTGGAGGCCGAGCTGTGCGTGGACGCGCCGCAGCTGATCGTGCCGAGCCGTGCGGGCATCGAGTACGTACGGCTGTTGGGCCGGTCCATGCGGTTCCGGCGGACCGCCGAGGAGGATCCCGAGAACCCGTACCCGGCGCCCGCGCAGGTGCCGCTGCTGGGGCGCTGGTTCACGCACCTCGCCGAGCGCTCGCGGGTGCCCGGCTCCTCGATGCTGCTGTCGGCGACGGACCTGCTGTCCCGGCACTGGGCGACCGGCCAGAGCAGCCTGGAGGACCAGCACCTGGAAGCACTGCTGGCGTGGATCGACCCGCCGCAGGGCAAGTCCGGCGCCGAGTGGGCGCGGACCGTGGAAGTCGGCCGGGGGCCGGACGGCCAGCTGCTGGTCCCGCCGGCCGGTCCGGCCACCGATCCCGCCTTCGACAACAAGCTGCTGGCCCCGGCGATCGCGAAGTTCGACGCGGCGCGGGCGACCGAGCCCCGGGACGGGGACGGGCCGCGGCTCGCCGAGCGGGCGATCCGGCGGCTGGTCGTGTCCCAGATGGCGAGCACCTGGCATTCGGTCTGGCAGTCGCTGGACCTGCTGCGCGAACTGCCCGTCGGCGAGCGGGCCGAGGAGCGCTGGACGCGCGACCGCTGGTCGTACACCGGCCACCGGGACCGGGTCCGGGCCGGCGAGCCTCCGCAGCCGCGCCGCGACGACGCGGTGACGGCGGCGCAGAAGCTGGCGACGCGGGAGACCGAGCAGGTCAGGCTCGACGCGCAGGAGGCGCTGGACGACCCCCTGGTGATGGCCGGACGGCGGCTCGCGGGCGAGGCCTTCGCCGGCGAGGTCACCGAGGTGGTCATGGAGTGGACGGAGTCGAAGCGGCCGAGCCCGCGTCCGCTGGTGACGGTGGCGACCGAGGACCGGCCGCAGCTCGCGGACGGCGGCGAGGGCGGCAGCGGCGGCGGCGGCGGCGGCGGCGGCGCGAAGGTGTACCGCTCGCTGGACGGGCGCCCGCAGAGCGCGCAGTTCGTGCGCTGGGACGAGGACGGCCGGGCGGTGCTGCGCCTCCTCGACAAGATGGGCCGCGGCAAGGACCCGGATGCGGGCTCGGTGCCGGAGAAGGGCGACCGGGTGTGCTGGACCCTGTTCGAGCACGACTCGCGCGGCGGCCCGAAGCTGCCGGACCCCGAACGGACCCCGTGGACCCACGGCGGCCCGCCCGCGCACCTGAGCGCCGGCTCCGCCGCCGCGCCGCCGTTGCCGTTGCCCGATGCCGTGACCGACGAGGACCTGCTGTGAGTTTCGATCCGGGCACCATCGATCCGGGCACCGTCGATCCGGCCGCCTTCGATCCGGGCGGTGCGGCCGACCGGGCCACCGACGCCATCCTGCGCGACACCCTGCACGGCACGGCGCGGGGCGTGGTCGTCGACTCCCCGCCCGGGGCCGGCAAGTCCACCCTGGTGGTGCGGGCGGCCCGGGAGCTGGCGGCGGCCGGGCGCCGGCTGATGGTGGTCGCGCAGACCAACGCGCAGGTGGACGACCTGGTGCTGCGGCTGCACAAGAAGGACCCGGAGCTGAAGGTCGGCCGGCTGCACAGCAGCGACGGCGAGGCCTACGACCCCGCGCTGCGCGAGCTGGACTCGGTGGTCCTGTCGTCGAAACCGGGGGACCTGGCCGGACTGCCGGTCACCATCTCCACGGCGGCCAAGTGGGCCTGGGTCAAGGACGTGGAGCCGTGGGAGCACGCCATCGTGGACGAGGCGTACCAGATGCGCTCGGACGCGCTGCTGGCCGTGGCCGGGCTGTTCGACCGGGCGCTGTTCGTGGGCGACCCGGGGCAGCTGGACCCCTTCAGCGTGGTCGGCGCCGAGCAGTGGGCGGGCCTGTCCTACGACCCCTCCGCCTCGGCGGTCTCCACCCTCCTCGCCCACAACCCGGACCTGCCGCAGCACCGGCTGCCGGTGTCGTGGCGGCTGCCGGCTTCGGCCGCGCCGCTGGTCTCCCGCGCGTTCTACCCGTACACGCGGTTCCGCAGCGGTACGGGGCCGGGCGAGCGGCGGCTGTCCTACGGGGTCGCCGGCGACGGCTCGGGCCCCGACCGGGTGCTGGACGAGGCCGCCGCATCGGGGTGGGGGCTGCTGGAGCTCCCGGCCCGGCACACGCCGCGGACCGACCCGGAGGCGGTGCGGGCGGTGGCCCTGGTGGTCCGCCGGGCACTGGACCGGGGTGCGGTGACGGTGGACGAACAGCCCGGCGGCCCGGCCCCGCTGACGGCCGGCCGGATCGCGGTCGGCACCGCCCACCGGGACCAGGCGGCGGCGGTCCGCGCGGCACTGGCCGCGCTGGGCGTCACCGGGGTCACGGTGGACACGGCGAACCGGCTCCAGGGGCGCGAGTACGACCTCACGGTGGTCCTCCACCCCCTGTCGGGGCGCCCGGACGCCACCGCCTTCCACCTGGAGACGGGCCGGCTGTGCGTGCTCGCTTCGCGGCACCGGCACGCGTGCGTGGTGGTGGCCCGGGCGGGGATAGCGGAGCTGCTGGACGAGCACCCGTCGACGGAACCGGTGCAGTTGGGCGTGACGGTGAAGTTCCCGGACGGCTGGGAGGCGAACCATTCGGTACTGGCGCACCTGGCGGAGCACCGGGTGAGCTGGAAGCCCTGACGCGGCCGGGGCGGCCCTGGTGTCCCTAACGCGATTTGCGTTCGACGCCGAGGCGGGTGCGCAGGAGTTCGCCGACCTCGGCGAAGGTGCGCAGCTGCTCCGGGGTCAGGATGTCGATCAAGTGGCGGCGGACCGACTCCACGTGGAGCGGGGCCGCCGTCGTGATCGTGGTCACGCCGTGGTCGGTGAGCACCACCTCGGCGCCGCGGCCGTCACCGGGCACCTCCTCGCGGCGGACGATCCCGCGCTGCTCCATGCGGGTGAGCTGGTGCGAGAGCCGGCTGCGGGACCACTGCATGAGGACGGCGAGGGCGGAGATGCGCATGCGGTGGCCGTCGGTGGAGCCGAGGACGGACAGGACGTCGTAGTCGGCTTCGGAGAGCGCGCTGTCCTGGGTCAGGTCGCGTGCGATGTCGGCGTTGACCAGCGGGAACATGCGACGCCAGGCGTACCAGGCGTCCTGTTCGGATGCGGTGAGCCAGCGCGGCCCGCCCTCGTTCTCGCTCTCGCCCTCGTTCCCGCCCTCGTTCTCGGTCATGGGTGGAGTCTAGACCGGTTGATGACATGTCATCTATCTGGTTGACACGTCACCCATCTCAGAGTCTTATTGGTGACACGTCAACAACTTCCGAGGAGCCCCGCCATGACCCTCCGCCTGCACGTCGTCTCCGCCTCCGTGCGCCCCACCTCGGCCGCCCGCCCCCTCGCCGACTGGGTCGCCGCCCGGGCCCGGAAGCACGGCGGATTCGAGGTCACCCCCGTGGACCTCGCCGATATCGCGCTCCCCTTCCTCGACGAGCCCGAATACGCCTCCAGCGGCATCTACACCCACCCCCACACCCGCGCCTGGAGCGCCCTGGCCGGCTCCGCCGAGGCCTTCCTCTTCGTGCTGCCGATGTACAACGGCGGCTTCACCGCCCCCTTCAAGAACGCCATCGACTTCCTCTACGACGAGTGGCGGGGCAAGCCCGTCGGCCTCGTCTCCTACAGCGCCGGAGGCACCGGCGGCGCCCCGGCCGCCCGGATGCTGCGGCCGGTGCTGGAGTCCGTCGGCATGGTGCCCGCCGAGTCCTCGGTGGCCGTCCCGGGCATCACCGGGCTGGTCTCCGCCGAGGGCTTCCGGGCCCCGGAGGGCCTCGCGGGCGAGCTGGCCGGCGTACTGGACGAGGTGGCGGCGCTGACGAGGACTCCGGTCGGCGCGTGAGGAATCCGGGCCGCCGGTCCGCGGGCACCCTCGGGCGCCCTTGCGCGAGGCTGGACAATGGACGGTGGCCCGGAATCTTCCGGCCCGGACGGTTCCGGGCCGGAAGCCTTTCTCACGCGCAGCAGGAGGACACGCATGGCAGAGCCCGAGCGGCAGCAGGCCGAGCGAAGGCTGCGACCCGCGCAGCTGCTCTTCGAGCCGCCGGAGGCCGTCGCCGACCCGGAGCACTTCTTCGACCTGGAATCGATCGAGGACCCGCGGGAGCTGCTGGCCCGGGCGACGGAGCTGACGCTGGCCTTCCGTGCGGCGCAGGAGCGGGCGGTGGAGTTCCAGGCGGTGGCGGCGGCGCAGCTGGCGGATCCGAGGCGGTTCGACCGGCTGCCCCCGGCGGCGATCGCGGAGCAGGCGGAGTGGACCGAGGACTACGCCCGCAAGATGATCGAATTCGGCGAATCCCTGCTGCGCGGCACCGCCCCCGAGCTCCCGTAGGCATATGCGCCGGCATATGCGGGGCGCAACATACCGCAGCAGGGGGCGGACTGTCCCGGATTCCGGTAACTCCCGGAGATCGGTCCGCTACGCCGGGTAGACCTGGCATATGACGAGCCTCACCGACTGTCCCGCCCTCGACACCCGCGACGCGCGGAGCGCCGCACCCGCGACGCACGTCACCCCGACCGGCGCCGCCTGGCTGGCCTCCGCGTCGGTGCGGCCCCGCGGCACCCTGGCCGCCTGGCGGGCCCGGCCCACGTCGCCCGCCGTGCTGCCCTGCGGGACCGCCTTCGACGTCGTCAACGTCACGCTCGTCCTCGGGCGCCGCATGCTCGACCTGTTGTGGGCCGAAGGCCCCGGCTCCGGGCCCGCCGCCGTGCACCGCGGGCGGATGCTGCTCTTCGCCGCGCCCGGCACCGCCCACCGGCTCCCGGCTCTGCTCGCCTGGGAGGAATGGGGCGCTCCGGTCGCCGCCCCGCTCTGCCACGGCCGCGGCGACGCCGTCACCGTGCCCCCGCTGGCCGCCGTCCCCGGGCCGTCCCGGTGGCTCGTGGCCCCCGATACGCGGCTGCCCTGGCTGCCCGGACCCGAGGCCCTGCTGTGGGCGTTCGTCCGGGCCGCCCGAGCTGCGGATATCGATTTTTCCGATCGGCGGTCGGGGTGCTAATGTCTTCCTCGTCACCAAGCGCCGCTAGCTCAGTTGGTTAGAGCAGCTGACTCTTAATCAGCGGGTCCGGGGTTCGAGTCCCTGGCGGCGCACAGACGGAAGAAGGCCCCCACGCGAGTGGGGGCCTTCTTCGTGTCCCGGCTCGGCGCGCGCGTCCCGGCTCAGCGCGTGATCTTCACCGTGTACGCCCCGGACTGGGTCCGGTCCGCCACCTCGATCGTGATCCGCTCCCCGGGCACCGTGAACGTCTCCCCGACCTCCAGCGGCGCGTCCGCCAGCGGCGGGTACACCGACCGGTCCCAGCAGGCCTCCGTGTTCGGATGCGCGTCCACGACCTCGATCGGCCCGCCGCCCGAGGCCGCCTCGTTGCGGACCCGGTAGACGAGGACCCCCTCCGTGCACGTGTCCCCGTCGTTGCCGGCGGAGCCCCGCGCCTCGACGGCGATCGCACTACCGGGACCCGTACGGATCACCGCGAGCCGGGTTCCGCCCGTACCGCCCCGGGGCGGGGCCGCGGACAGGGGCTGGAGGGTGTGCAGGGAGGTGCCCATCGGCACGCAGTCGACCTGGGAGGCGTCCAGCCAGCCCAGCTTCCACTTCTGCCAGGCGAAGAGGTCCGGGGCCATGCCGAACTGGCTGCCCATGACGTCCCAGTCGCCCACGTACGTGTCCCAGTCGCCCTTGCCGTCCGACGGCCGGTGGTAGAGGTCGGGCAGGTCGAAGACGTGCCCGGTCTCGTGGGCGAGGACGTTGCGGTCCGGCGGGTGCTTCTCGAAGACCGTGACGATGCGGCGCAGCTCCGTACCGTCCGCGACGATCGGGCGGTCGAAGTTGACCACCTTCGTGGCGTCCGAGTCGACTCCGGGGGCCTCCGGGTCGGCGACGAAGTAGACGATGTCGTACTGGGAGAAGTCCACCTCGGGGTCGGCTGCGGCGACGGCGTCCCGCAGGTACGCCGCGCGGTCCGCCGGAGCCCAGTCGCGCTGCATCCCGTACGCGGTGGACGGCTTCGGCATCCTGATCCACTGCTTCTGCGGGTGCGGGACCAGGCGGAAGCGGCCGTAGGAGGCCCGCTCGAAGAACTGACTGGTCGCCGGGAAGTAGTCGGCGGTGAGCTGCCCGGTCGTCAGGTTGGTGCGGTGGTCCGGGAAGGAGAGGAAGACCATGACCGCGTTGAGCGTGCGCACGGGCTTGGGGTAGGCGGCGTTCCAGGTGTCCAGGCCCAGGGAGTGGTGGGCGGCGGTACGGGTCAGCGCGCAGGGTCCGGCTCCGGGGGCGGCGACCGCGGGACCCGCGACGAGCGACATGGCGGCGAGCGCCGCCAGGGAAGTGAGCGCCGCCGCCGTGGTTCGCAAGTGGGAGCGGTCCACTCCCCCGGGTGTCTGCTGTCGCGGCACATCGACCTCCGGTGGTGGATTCATACCTCTTCATCCACCTTGGGGCGATTGTCTTACTAATGCCCTGTTCCGCTGCCCCACACGAGTGAGCACTAGGGCAAGCCGGTGACCCCCGGGCTTCACGCACCCGCCTACAGAACGTCACGACCGGTCAGGTGAGGTCACTGGCGGCCGCCGCATGCTCACAGGTGTGCGGAAACGATCACGCGGTCCGGGGCCGACGATCCGTCATCCCACCGAACTCCCGCGCCCCATACGGCGGCGCCGCTGGATAGGGCCCTACGGCAGCCTCTATGATCGGCACACTTTCCTGCACGGACACTCACACGCACTGCGGGAGCCAACGGTGAGCGGAACCTCAGAAGGAATCGGTTCGGCGGCCGACGGCATCCGACCGGCCATGACACAGCGTCACGTGGCGGCGGCGGAACCCGCCGACCGCCCGGCCGACTACCGGTCCGCCTTCGAGGCGGCCCACCTCGCCATGGCCGTCGTCGACCGCACCGGCCACGTCGTCTGCGCCAACCAGGCCTTCGCCGTCCTCCTCGGCGCCGAGGAGGACGCCCTCACCGGGCGGCCCGCCGCCGACCTGGTCGACCTGGCCTCCGAGGCGCGCACCTGGCAGGCGTACCAGGAGGTCCTGCGCGGACGCCAGGCCCGGCTGCGCTGCACCCGCCGGATCAAGCACCCCGACGGGCACTCGCTGTGGACCGAGGTCACCGTGGGCCCCGTCCCCGGGAGCGACCGCAACGACGTACTGCTGTCCGTCGCCGACATCAGCGACCGGCGCGACCTCCAGGCCCGGCTGCGCCACCTCCAGATGCACGATCCGGTCACCCGGCTGCCCAACCGGGCGCTGTTCTTCGAGCGGCTCTCCG
Organism: Streptomyces sp. NPDC059443; assembly: GCF_042750105.1. Lineage (NCBI taxonomy): Bacteria > Bacillati > Actinomycetota > Actinomycetes > Kitasatosporales > Streptomycetaceae > Streptomyces > Streptomyces sp. NPDC059443. Next base: position 95,027 of record NZ_JBHYVM010000030.1, read on the forward strand.
CCGCCCTGGAGGCGTCCTCGTACGAGCACGGCGGCACCGGCCGGATCGGGCTGTGCTACCTGGACCTCGACGGGTTCAAGGCCGTCAACGACACCCTCGGCCACCGGGTGGGCGACCGGCTGCTGACGGCCGTCGCCAAGCGGCTGACCCAGTGCGCCGACCAGTCCGGCTACGGGCGCACCGGCGGCCACCTGGTGGCGCGGCTCGGCGGCGACGAGTTCGCCCTGCTGGTCGAGGACTCCACCGGCACCGAGCAGCTCGCGGACCTGGCGCGGAGCGTACTGGCCGCCGTACAGGAGCCGTTCGACCTGGCCGGGCAGCGGCTGTCGGTCTCCGCCTCGATCGGGGTGGTGGAACGGGCCTCGGAGGGGACCTCCGCGACCGGGCTGATGCAGGCCGCGGACACCACGCTGTACTGGGCCAAGGCGGATGGCAAGGCCCGCTGGACCCTCTTCGACCCGGAGCGCAACGCGCACCGGATGACCCGCCAGGCCCTGTCCTCCACCCTGCGGCCGGCCGTGGAGCGCGGGGAGTTCATGCTGGAGTACCAGCCGCTGGTGGACCTGGAGAGCGGGGTGGTGCGCGGGGTGGAGGCCCTGGTGCGCTGGAACCATCCGCAGTTCGGCACGCTGACGCCGAATCGGTTCATCGGCATCGCCGAAGAGGACGGCTCCATCGTCCAGTTGGGGCGCTGGGTGCTGCGCACGGCGTGCCGGCAGGCGCGCCGCTGGCAGATCGAGCAGCCCAGCGACTCCCCCGTCTTCGTCTCCGTCAACGTGGCGGTGCGCCAGGTCTGGGACTCCGATCTGGTCGGCGACGTCGCGGGGATCCTCGCCGAGACCGGCCTGGCCCCGCAGCTGCTCCAGCTGGAGCTGACGGAGTCCGCCGTGATGGGTTCGGCGGGCCGGCCGCTCCAGGCCTTGCAGGCGCTGAGCGACATGGGGGTGCGGATCGCCATCGACGACTTCGGCACCGGGTACTCCAACCTCGCCTACCTCAGCCGGCTGCCGGTCTCGGTGCTGAAGCTGGACGGCTCCTTCGTACGGGGCTTCCGCTACGAGGAGGGCACCCACCCCAACCCGGCCGACGAGACCATCGTCGAGGCCATGGTCCAGCTCGCGCACCGGCTGGGCCTGACGGTGACGGCCGAGTGCGTGGAGACGGCTGGCCAAGCGGCCCGGCTGCGCCGCGTCGGCTGCGACACCGGCCAGGGCTGGCTGTACTCCCGGGCGGTGGCCCCGGAACTGATCGCGGAGATGATCGCCGCGCGGCCACGGCACTAGGCGGAACGGAGGGCACGGCAGGCAGCGGTGCCGGGGGGGTGGCGGGGTGTGGGGAAGCCCCCCCCGGGGGGGCGGGGGAGGTGGCCCCGCCCCCGGTGCGGGTGCGAGTGGCTAAACGGTCCAGGATCGACGGGCGGGGCCCCCGGGGGGGGAC
>NZ_JBHYVM010000030.1:96473-110516 GCF_042750105.1 Streptomyces sp. NPDC059443
CTGGGTGGGGGGGGTGGGGGGGGGGGCCGGGGGGGCGGGGGGGGGGGGGGTGGGGGGGGGGGGGGGGGGGGGGGGGGCCGGCGCCCCCCCCCCCCCCCCCCCGCCGGGCGCTCCTTGGAACGATCTTCTTGTCGGCGGACCGCCGGCAACTCTTCGCCCCAGGGGAACCACATGAAGCCGACCCGAGCCGCCCTCGTCCTGGCAGCCGGCGCACTCGCTCCGGCCCTGCTCCTGTCCACCCCGGCCCTCGCGCCGGCCCGGCCACCGCGTCCGCCGCCGTATCGGCGACGACGCCGACGGACGCCGACAACGCGGTCGCCATCGCGAAGATCCTGGCCGACCCGGCCTCCGGAAAGGCTGTCATCCGCGAGGCCAACAAGGCCCTCGACGGCACGGCCGCCGACCGCGCGGCCTTCCTCGCCACGGGCCTGCGGCTCGCCCGGGCCGAGGACGACCGCGTCTCCGTCGCCACGATCCTGGCCCGCCCCGGCATCAGCGACGCCCAGCGCGCGGCGGCAAACAAGGCGATGGACGGCACCCCCGAGGAGCTGCGGTACTTCGTGACGGTCGGCCAGTACCAGTACTGATCGCGCGGCACGGCCGCCACCGTCCCCGGGAAGGGGGCGGGGCGGCCGGCGCTCGGCGCGGAATGCGTGGAGGCCGCCATCAGGTCACCCGGCGCCGTACCTCCGGGCGGTGGCCAGCACCTCGTACTCGGCGCCCGCGCGTTCGAGCAGCATCACCCCGGCGTCACGGCCTTCGTGCTGGACGCGCAGCCGCGGGCCGTCGAGCACCACGCGCAGCTCCGGCCACGGGTGGTTCCACAGGAGCACGGAACGCTCCCACAGCTGCATCCCTCGCGTGGTCACCCGCAGCTGGTACGGCGGGCTCTCGTAGGGGCCGGAAGGGCTGTGGTCCGTATACGGAGGTCGCACGGTGTGCGCGCCGAGCACGGTCTCACCGGGCTCCAGGACCTGCGCACGCACGGCGTCCTCCCGACCCAGCCGCGCACCGGCCAGGCCCGCGAAGACCGCCACCAGCACACTTCCGGGCGCCAGCACCCACCAGGGCGCGACCTCGGCGCCCCGCGCGATGAAAGCCACTACGGCGAGCAGCGCGATCGCCCCGCCGCCGGACAACGCGCCGCGCCGGATGCGCCGGGCTCGCTCCACCTCACCGGCATCCGGATCCAGGGTCACGGTCACAGGCTCCGCACGAACGCGTCGAACGCCTCCGGGGCCACCGTGAAGGCGGGCCCGTCGGGACGCTTCGAGTCCCGGACGGCGACCTGGCAGGGCTGTGTGGCTACCTCGACGCACTCGCCGCCGGTGTTGCCGCTGTACGAAGCCTTGCGCCAGGCGGCTGCGCCGAGGGGGGCGCACTCGACGCACTCGCCGCCGTTGGATCCGCTGTAGGACGACTTGCGCCACAGCGCGCCCGCCAGGTTCCGGTTATTTCCCATAGCGTTCCTCCATCACGCGAGCGATCAGCTCTGCCGACGCCCGGGGGGAGAGGGCCTCGGCCTGCAGGCGAGCGTAACCGACCGAACGCTCTTTGATCACTTGCGGGTTGGCGGTCATGTGCCCGGAGTCGTAGCTCTCCCTGTAGTGGAGGTCCGGGTCGCCATCGAAGCGCAGCATGGTGAATGAGCCCATCATTCCCGTGTGCTGGCCTGCTTTGAAGGGCAGCACCTGGATCTCCAGCCACGGTCGGTCCCGGAGGCTAAGCAAGCGGGCGAGCTGGTCCCGCATGACCCCACTGCCTCCGATCTCCCGGAGGAGAACCGCCTCGTCCAGCACCACCCACGACACCGGCGGGCTCTTGCGAGCCAGGATGCGCTGCCTGTCCATTCGGGCTGCCACGGAAGCGTCGAGCGTATCGGGGCTCTCCACGCCGAGCACCGCGCGCGCATAAGCCTCCGTCTGGAGGAGGCCGTGCACCAACTGGCACTGGAAGGTGGAGATGAACGTCGCCCGGGCCTCCATCTCCGCGTACGCCTGGAACCAGCTCGGCAACTGGCTCCGTAGGACCAATCCCACCAGTCGGGAGAAGTGCCCGTCGGTACCCAGCGCCGCGTCCAGCCGTTCCGAGAAGTCCCGGGTCGGGACCTTCTTGGTCGTCTCCACCTGCCCGATCAGGGAGGCGGTGCAGAAGATGATGTCGCCCAGCTGCTGCTGTTTCAGGCCCGCGGCCTCCCGCAGGCGGCGGAGTTCGAAGCCGTAGTAGTCCAGCGGCGAGGCGCTGGGGTCGAGGTCGCGGATGTTGACCATGGGATGGTCACCCCCATGAAGAACGCGTGCGGATTCAAGTCATCGCCGAGCGTAGTGACTTCGACACGCTCCGGGATGGGGAATCCCGTAACCATGTGACACGGCCGCCCCCACCCCCAAGAGAAGGGGGGCAGGGGCGGTCGGCGCTCGGCGCGGGGTGGGGGGAGATCAGCAGGCGCCGAGGTCCTTCCAGACACCCCATTCACCGGTGGTGCCGGGCACCTCGTTCTGCGTCCACCACTGGGCCTTGTACTTGTGGCCGTTGTACGAGACCTCGTTGCCGCCGGTGTAGACGGTCCCCGCGACGTAGGCCGGAGCGGTGCAGCCCGTGGTGGGCGGCGTCGTCGGAGGCGTGGTCGGGGGCGTGGTCGGGGGCGTGGTCGGCGGGGTCGTGGGCGGGGTGGTGGGAGGCGTGGTCGGCGGGGTGGTCGGCGGCTGGGTGGTGCCGCCGAGGGAGTCCGAGATCTGGTTCAGCAGGGTGGCCTTGTCGTCCAGGCCGAGGAGGGAGTACATCATCGCGCCGGCCAGGCCGCGCTGCTTGCCGTAGTCGACCCGGGCCTGGATGGACTTCTGGTTCAGGCCGGTGAAGAACTCGCCGTCCTTGAAGAAGTACGAGGCCTTGGCCTTGTCGTCCCAGAAGGTGGTCGCCGGGTTGTCGACGATGCCGCCGAGCTCCTTGTAGAGCGCGATGCCGGCCTGCTGGCTGGTCGGACGGGCCGCGGAGGCCTGGGTGGCGGGCTGGGCGAGGCCGTTGGTGGTGCCGGGCGAAACGCCCTTCCAGCCGCGGTAGTAGAACTCGTAGCCCAGGGTCAGCTTGTTGGCGGGGAAGCCGCCGGTGATCCCGTAGGCCGCGTTGCCGTCGATCCAGGAGTCGATGGCGTTCTTGATGCTGTACTTCTCGGCGCCCGGGGCGATCGCGTCGGTCGGGTCGGAGTCCGAGGGCAGCAGCGGGGACTGGTGGTACGTCGGGCCGTCCGCGTCCCAGGCACCGTGCATGTCGTACGTCATGATGTTCGCGTAGTCGAGGTACGCGCCGATCTTGTCCGTCTCGACGTTCTTGATCTTGTCCTGGCCGGCCGGCAGGGCCGAGGTCAGCATGTAGTGCTTGCCGCCGTTGGCCGCGCCGTAGGCGTCGAGCTGGGTGCGGAACTCCTTGAGCAGGAGCGTGAAGTTCTGCTTGTCCTCGGGGGCGTAGTGGTTGCCGAGGTGGCCGCCCGCCGAGCCCGGGTACTCCCAGTCGATGTCGATGCCGTCGAAGATGCCGGCCGCGCTGCCCGCGCCGCCGTAGCCGCCCTCGACCGGCAGGTTGCCCTTGATGTACTGGTCGATGCAGGACGAGACGAGCTTCTTGCGGGAGGCGTCGGTCTTGGCCGCGTCGCTGAAGTACTTCGAGTACGACCAGCCGCCGATCGAAATGTTGATCTTCAGGTTCGGGTACTTGGCCTTCAACTGCTTGAACTGGTTGAAGACGCCGACGATCGGCTGGTCCCACTTGTCCGCGACGCCGCTGACGCTGTCGGCCGCGCTGAAGGACTTCTGGTAGTCGGCGTACGAGTCGCCCGCACCGTCACCGGCGCTGGCGTTGTTGTCGTCGCCCGCCGCCTTGTTCGCCTCGAAACAGGTGAGGTCGGTGGGGTGGATGTTGCCGAACGAGTAGTTGATGACGTCCAGTTTGCTCGCTATGCCACGGGTATCGAGGTGCTTGGGATAAAAGGCGTTCCCGTACACGCTCCACTGGTCGTAGTAGGCGATCTTGACGTTGCCGGCCGTCGCGGTGGTCGAGGATTCGGCCGCCGCGGCCGTACCGAGCCCCGCGAAGGTGGCCAGCGCTCCGGCTGCCAGCGCTGCCGTGGCGGCGGCCGCGATGAGGGGTTTACGGATGTGCATGAACTGCCTCCGGGGGGTGGGAGGGGAGAGCGAGAACATCAGGTGGGAGAAGTGATAGCGATCACGCCCCGTCCGCGTCAATGGTTTGGACCAAAGAAGGACTAGACCACTCGCGGGACAAACCCCCTAGTCAGAGGCGTGAGTACATACCAAAAACTGCCCGCCACCCCGGGTGACGAGCAGTTTAAGGACCTCTTATGCCATCCGCTCGCAAGGTTTCGGCAACAAACCAGCCAAACCCCGTTCGCCTGCGGTCAGAGCCGTGCGGGGCCCTCCCCCGGCATCCCGTACGCATCTGCGATGAGACCGTAGGAGCGCAACCGGGCCTCGCCGGAATGAGCGTTGGAGGTCAGCATCAGCTCGTCGGCACCGGTCAGCTTGGCCAGCGCGTCGAGCCCCTCGCGCACCTCGTCGGGGGTGCCGTGGACCACGCTGGAGAGGCGTTCGTCCACGATCTCCCGCTCCATCGGCGAGTACGCGTACGCCGCCGCCTCCTCGGGCGTCGGGACCGGCCCCAGGTTCCCGGTGCGCAGCCGCAGCCCCCACAGCGCGCCCGCCAGCACCTGGGCGCGGGCCTCCTCGGCGGTGTCGGCGGCGAGCGCGCCGACCGCGACCATGGCGTACGGGGCGTCCAGGACGGCCGAGGGCCGGAAGGAGCGCCGGTAGAGCTCCAGGGCGGGCAGGGTGCCGGGCGCGGAGAAGTGGTGCGCGTAGGCGAAGGGCAGTCCGAGCCGTCCCGACAGGCTCGCGCTGAACCCGGAGGAACCGAGCAGCCAGACCGGCGGCCGCCCGGCGGCGCCCTGCGCCGGGCCGGGCACCGCGTGCACGCGGGCGTACGGGTGCCCGTCGGGGAAGTCGTCGTCGAGGAAGCGGATCAGCTCCGCGAGCTGCCGGGGGAACTCGTCCACGGACTCGTCGCGGCGCCCCGGCCCGCGCAGCGCGGCGGCGGTGTGCCCGTCGGTCCCGGGCGCGCGGCCGAGGCCCAGGTCGATCCGGCCCGGGGCGAGGGCCTCCAGGGTGCCGAACTGCTCGGCGATCGCGAGCGGGGCGTGGTTGGGCAGCATGATCCCGCCCGAGCCGAGCCGGATCCGGGAGGTGTGGGCGGCCAGGTGCGCGAGGATCACGGCCGGGGAGGAGCTCGCCACGCCGGGGTGGGAGTGGTGCTCGGCGACCCAGTGCCGGTGGTAGCCGCGGGACTCGGCGAGCCGGGCTATCTCCACGCTGGTGCGCAGGGCTCCGTGGGCCGTGCCGCCGGCGCCGACGAAGGCGAGGTCCAGGACCGAGAGCGGCGCGGGGGCGTGCCCGAGGGCGGTCCCTCTGATCTCGTCGGCGCCACCGCCGCCGGTGGTCTCGGTGCTCTCGGCAGTGTCACTCATCGTGCTCCCCGCTCCGCTCGGTCGTCCTTACGGAGAAGCCAACCCCTGTCCGCCCATCGGGCATTCCCGGCACACCGGGACAGGATCGGGCCGGTTTCCGGGAAGGTTCCGGGCAGGTTCCGGGCAAGCCCATGACCTTGGCATATGCCAGAGGAGTAGATCCAGGCAGAGGGACGTGATCGAGCCATCAATCTCCTCAACAGGCGCTCCACGTGGGCCTCTTGATGGCTATCGTGGTAGGGCAAGCGGTAACAACCTGCTAGGGGGAAACCGTGGCGCTGAAGCCCGAGCCGACCGCGCCGTTCCACTCGGTGCAGTACGCCCTGCGCGTACTCGAAACGGTCGCCCGCCATACCGGCGGCGTGACCGATGTACAGATCGCGCGTGAGACCGGCCTGCCCGCCGTCCACCTCGCCCCGATGCTCCTCATGCTGCGCCGTGAGGGGTACGTGCTGCAGGTGTCCGACGGCGCCTATGCCATAGGGGACTCCCTCGTCCTCCTGGGCTCCGGCATCGACCGCCAGCAGGCCCTGCAGAACAAGCTGCAGGACACCCTGGACCGGTTGCGGGACTCGGTCGGCGCGGCGGTCTACATCAGCCGGTACGTGGACGGCGAGGTCCGGATCACCCAGTTCGCGGACAGCCCGCGCACCCCCAAGGTGCACGAGTGGGTCGACTTCCGCTCGGCCGCGCACGCCAGCGCGGTGGGCAAGTGCCTGCTGACCCAGCTCGACCAGAACGGGCGGCGCGACCACCTGTCCCGGCACAAGATCGCGCGGCTGACGTCGAAGACGATCGTGAACGAGCGGATCCTGTTCTCGAAGCTGGACAGCCAGCCGGCCACGGTGCCGATGCTCGATCTCCAGGAGTACGCAGTCGGCACGGTCTGCGCGGCCGTCCCGATCACCGCCGGCGCCTCGGTGGGCTGCCTGGCCCTGTCGATGCCGGTCGAGCACGCCCACCGGCTGCGGGCCGCGGCCGACGCACTGAACCGGAGGGCCGCGCCACTGCTGCTGTCGCTCACCCTGTGAGCGGTCGGGGGCCCCGGAAGGGGCCCCTGTCCGTTTGAATCCGGACCGGCCCGCATAGGCCTGGACGTGGCCCGGAAAACACTTCGGGCGGTTCCCGGTGAACCGGAAACCGCCCGAAGGACAGGTGCGCCGCCAGGGACTCGAACCCCGGACCCGCTGATTAAGAGTCAGCTGCTCTAACCAACTGAGCTAGCGGCGCCTGCTGACAGAGAAAATACTACCTGCTCCTCCGGGGTGCTCAAAACCGCGTTCAGCGACCCAGCAGATCGGCCCGCCCCTGGGCCTCGTAGGAGGCCCGCAGGGCCGCCAGGTCCGCCGGGGCCAGCAGCCGGTACGAGGCCTCGCCCGGCGGGCGCCACCACACCGGGTCCGGGCCGGGGGCGCCTCCCGGCAGCGGCTCGGGGAGGAAGGCCGCGCGGCGCAGGGACACCCGGTGGACCTTGTTCGTCGCCGTGACGGGCATCGCCCCGACGATCCGTACGTAGCGCGGGGCCATCTTCGTACCCAGGTCGGGCTGGGCGGCGAGGAAGGCCTCGAAGCCCTGCGGGGAGAAGACCGCGCCCTCGCGCAGGGCGACGGCCGCCATGACCTGGTCGCCCGCCACCTCGTCCGGTACCGCGTACACCGCGACGGCGGCCGCCCGGGACCAGCGGGCCAGGATGTTCTCGATCACCGCCGCCGCCAGGTTCTCGCTGTCGACGCGCAGCCGGTCGTCGGTGCGGCCCGCGAAGTACAAGAAGCCCTCGGGGTCGCGGAAGAAGAGGTCCCCGGTCCAGTACCAGCCCTCGCGGGTGCGCGCCGCCTCCGCCTCGGGGTTGCGCCAGTAGCCCTCGAAGAGGCTGCGCCCCTTGTTGACCAGCTCGCCGATGGCCTCGTCCCCGTTGAGGAGGCGGCCCCGCGGGTCGAGGACCGCCGGCGGGCACTCCCGGCCCGTCTCCGGGTCGATGACGGCCAGGTCGTCGCCCGCGCCCGCGCGGCCCAGCGCGCCCGGCGGGGTGTCGGGGGTGCGCTGGACGGAGGCGCCGCCCTCGGTGGCCCCGTAGCCCTCGACCAGGCGGACCCCGAACCGTTCGGCGAAGCGGGCCGCGTCGACGGCGCCGGCCTCGGTGCCGAAGCCGAGGCGCAGCGCGTGGGCGCGGTCGTCGGGGCCGGGCGGAGTGGCGAGGAGGTACTGGACGGCCCGGCCGACGTAGGTGAAATAGGTCGCCCCGTAGGCCCGTACGTCGTCCAGGAACGCGGAGGCCGAAAACCGACGGCGCAGGGCCACCGCGGCGCCGGCCGCGAGGGCCGGGAGCCAGTCGGCGATGACGGCGTTGCCGTGGAAGAGGGGCATGCAGATGTAGTGGACGTCGTCCGGGGTCACCGAGAAGTGCCGGGCGAGGGAGTCGCCCGCGGCGGCGAGGCGGCCCTGGGTGCAGATGGCGGCCTTGGGGGCGCCGGTGGAGCCGGAGGTGAAGTAGAGGAGCAGCCGGGAAGACGGGCCGGGGCCGTCACCAAGCGTGGCGTCGCTGGGCTTCGCGCCGGCGTACGGGGCGAGCAGGGCCTCGTATTCCGGCGTGTCCGTGACCAGGAGGCGTACGCCGGGCAGGTCGAGTCCGCGCAGGAGCGGCAGGTGGGCCCGCTCGGTGACCAGGATCCGGCAGTCGGTGTGCAGGATGTCGCGGGCCAGCTCGGGGCCGCGCCGGGTGGGGTTGATCCCGGCCACGGCGGCCCCCGCGAGGGCCGCCGCGCCGAGCCAGAACGGGAACTCGGGAGTGTTGTCGAGCAGCACCCCGATGTGCGGCTCCGCCCCCGGCGGCAGCAGGTCGACGAGGAGCGCGGCGCGAGCCGCGGACTCCAGGGCGGTCCGGTGGTGACTGAGGACGCCTCCGGCGTACTTCAGACCGGGCCGGTGATCGCCCCATTGGCTCGCGATGAGCTCCGCTACGGTTTCGGGTGTGGTCGGTAGCCGCATGCCGCCGGAGGATACCTGACGCTCCGTCAGAAATGAACGCCGGCGGCGGGGATCGGCCGCGAGCGGGACATCAGAACTGGACGTCGGAGCAGGAGTAGAAGGCGTTCGCGGTGTCGTTGATCGTCCAGACGGCGAGGATCATGTGCCGGCCGCTCTTGCCGCTGGGCATGGCGCCCTGGTGGACGGTGGTCATGGCGGGGCGGGCGCCGTTGTAGGCGACCGTCAGGAAGGGCTGCGGGTCGAGGTCGGCGCGGGTGAGGGGCTTCGTCGGGTCCCAGCCGTTCTTGGTGACGTAGTACCGGAAGTCGGTGGTGGAGTGGTTCGCGGTGAACTGCCAGCGGAAGCTGTAGCTCTGCCCGCTGGTCACCGGGGTCGCCGGCCAGGCTCCGCCGCGCGGGTCGTCGAGCTGGGCGAACTCGGAGTGGTTGGCCGAACATATGTGACCGTCGGCGGGACCGGCCGCGGGGAAGCCCTTGGGGCCCTCGACGCTCTGGGGCTCCCACTGGATGGGGCCGCAGTCGGCGACGGTCTTGTTGGCGCAGAGCTTCTGACGGCTGATGGGGGTGTCGGTGTAGCCGTGGCTGCTCGCGGTGGGGGCCGTGACGAGCGCGAGGGCCGCGGCGACGCCGAGGCCCACGGCGGTGGCCGCGGCCTGCTGGGCTCTGGGCATGCGGAAGGAACGCATGATGCTCCTTGAACGTGGGGGGAGGTTCGGTGAGAGCGTGCGCACGCGTGGGGATGGGCCGTGCCGGTGCTGCCACCGACGCGGCCCGTTCTCGATTCTTTAGGTCTAGACCAAGTCCCACAGTATTGACGGGAGTTGGCCATGTCCAGACCAATGGAAGAACGGGTGGTCCGGCCCTCCGGATCCACCCGTTCTCCCCCGCGTCCCCCGCGTCCCCCGCGTCCGCGTGTGCGCGCCGCGCTACTCCGGGCGGCCCGTGTAGAACGCGACGGTCAGGTCCTTCACCAGCGCCTTGCGCTCGTAGTCGTCGAGCTCCACGATCCCGCGCGAGGTCAGCCGGTGGACGGTGTCGTCGACCGCGTCGACCACCGAGGTCAGGACGGTGTCCCGGTGCTTGGCGTCGATCGCCGCGACCCGGCGCCGCCGCATCGCCTCCGCGACCTCGGGGGCGTACTCGATCCGGGTCGGCTGCGCCGAGAACACCTCCACGCCCACCGCCTCGGTCTCGGCCGCCAGCATCCGGGTCAGCGCGTCACCGACGGCCTCGGCGTCGCGCAGGGTCGGGGCGTCCTCGTGGAAGGCGTCGGCCGGAAGCTGGGACAGGACGCGGGCCATGGCCGATTCGACCTGTTCGGCGAGGTAGTCCACGTGATCGGCGACGGCCAGGGTCGCGCGGGCGGTGTCCTTGACCTGCCAGACGACCTGGACGACCACCTGGAGGGCGAGGCCGCCGGAGTCGACGGCGGACATCGGGTCACTGCGCCAGTGCCGGAGCCGGACGTCGACCCGGCGGCGCAGCAGGAGGGGGCTGATCCAGGTCAGGCCGGAGCGGCGGACGGTGCCGCGGTAGCGGCCGAAGAGGGTCAGCACCCAGGCGTGCCCCGCCCGGCCGCGGCCGAGACCGCCGAGGGCGAGGAGGGCGACGACCCCGAGGAAGGCGAGCGGGGGCCAGAACCTGGCCTGGAGCCCGCGGTAGGGACGTGGCTCCGCCCCGAACGCCACGGCGAGGGCGTCGGGGACTGCCCCGGCCCGCCAGAGCACGACCGCGCAGCCGGCGAGCGCGAGACCGCCGACGGCCACACCGATCCAGCCGGGCAGCACGGGGCCGTGGTGCTCGCGCAGCCGGTCGTCGCCACGGGGCACGCGGCGGCCGGGGGCGGGGCGAGCGGCCTTCTCCTTGACCTTCTCCTTGGCCTTCTCCTTGGCCGGGGCCTGGGCGTGGGCGTTGGCATGGGCGTTGCCCCCGGCCGGGGACCCGTCCTGGGTCTGGGGACGGGCGGCGCCCCGGAACGGGAGATGGACCGGCACCTCGCTCACCGCGACCCCGCGCACCGCCCCGACCCGCGGCAGATCCTGCGTATCGTCCTCCCCCATCCGCGCCACGGCCCGCGCGACCACCTCCACGACCTCCGGTCCGGGGCCGGATCCGGGTCCGGGCACGGACCGGGAGCGATCCGGCACTTCGACTTCGCCGGTGTCAGGGCTCTCGCCGGCCTCGCCGAACGGGGCGGCCGGGTCGGCGTGCGCGCCCCCCGGCTCCACCACCCGGTGCCCGGCTTCGCCGTAGGCGTCGCCGGAGTCCGCGTCGGCCGCGCCGCTCGGGGCGACGATACGGGGCTCAGCGGGCGCGGCGGCTTCCCCTGCGGGGGCTGGCACCGACCAGGACAGGTCCCGCGCGTCGGCCGGACCGGCGGAGGCGGCCTCGGGGGCGGCCTGAAGCCCGGCCGCACCGGGGAACTCACCCCGAGCGGACCCGAAACCGGACCCGGACCCGGACCCCGACCCGGACACCGACCAGGCCAGGTCCCGCGCGACGGGCTCCGCCTCCGGGGCGGGCGCCCCGATCAACGAGCCGCTCTGCCGGGCGGCTTCGCCCTCGCCGAGGGCAACCGCCGTCGGCCAGGCTTCGTCCTGGGGGTGCGGGCGGCCGGTCTCGCCGCTCGGCGGTACGCGGTCCACCGCGGCGAACGCACCCCCCGGTCGGCCCACTTCGCCGAAGGAAGCTCGCGCCTCCCCCGGAGCGGACGCGGCGCCGACGACCACCGGTTCCGCGACGGCAGGCGCCGGCACGGACCAGGACGCCTCCCGTCCGGCGGACTCGACCACCGCGACGGCAGGGGCGCCGTGCCCGGGTGCGTCGTCCCGCCGATCGCCTCGGGCGGCGTGCGCGTACTCGCCCCACGCGGGCGCTCCGCCAGCATCAGCACCGGCCACTCCGATCTCGGTGCCACCGGACGCGGTCCCGACCCGGGACGGCTCGCGCCCGCCGGACGCGGCCGGGGCGGCCGTGTGCCCGTATCCGCTCCACCCGGGCGCTCCGCCGGCATCGCTGCCGGTCGCCGGTCCGGTAAGCGCGGCCTCGCGGCGGGAGGGCTCCCACTCGGCGGGATCGGCTTCCGGGGCGGGCGCCCCGATCAACAGCCCGCTCCGGGTGGCGACTTCGCCCCCTGAGAGGGAATCCGCCGCCGCACGGGACGCGCCCCGGACGGGCGAAAGCACCGGCCACGCGTCTTCTTCCTGCGGGTGCGAGCGGCCGGATTCGGCTTCGAGGCCGCCGCGACGGGGGGCGGCGGCGCTGGCGTAACCCGTCTCCGGGCCTGCCTCCGCATGAGGACGCGGGAAGTCGGGGGCCGTCTCCGGCTGGGGGTGTGGGCCCGCTTCGGTCCGGGTCCGGGGGGCCGGGGCATCCAGCCGCGCCGGGGCCTCCGTCCACGCCGGGGCATGCGGCCGCGCCGGGGCATGCGGCCGCGCCGGGGACGGCGCCCAGGCGGGCGACGGCGCTGCCGGGGTGGGACCGTCGGCGGTGCGGGGCTCGGCTTCCGCCCGGGCCGGGCGGGCGTACGGCTCCTCGGCCCGCAGCGGCCGGGGGGCCGACGCGTCCGCCGCGAGAGCATGCGGCCACGGCTCCGTGGCCGCGGCCGCCGGTGCGAACACCTCCACCGGCTCCCGCTCCGGCGTCCCGGCCACCACCCAGCCCGGCTGCGCGGCCCAGCCGCTCGTGGTGGCGGCCGGGGTGGGGGCGGGTTCCGGGACCGGGGGGACGTGGAAGCTGCCCGTGGTCGATGTGGTGCGCGTGGGGTACATCGTTGCCTCCGTCATGCGAACAGCCGTCGCCAGGTTTCCGGGCCCGGGTAGCCGTCGGCCTCGGCTCCGCGCCAGCCCTGGGCGCGCTGGAAGGCCTCGACGTTGCGGCGGTCGGCCTCGCCCCAGCGGGGGCCCGGCCCGGATGTGTAGTACTTGCCGAAGCCCTTCTTCACCAGCTGGCGGCCAAGGGCGGTGATGGACGGGTGGGACACCCCGGGGCGGAAGACCGAGGCGCCCGGGAAGGCGGGCCTGCCCGCCGGGCCCGGCGCGCCGCCCGGCGTGGGCGGGATGTCCTTGCCCTGTTTCAGGGCGAGCAGCCGCCAGGTGTCCGCGCCCGGGATGCCGTCGGCGTCGGCTCCCGTCCAGCCCTGGGCGCGCTGGAAGGCCTGGGTCGCCTGCCGGTCGGCTTCGGTCCACTGCGGGCCGATGCCCTGCGGGTAGAAGCGCAGGCCACCGCGTTCGGTCAGCATCCGGCCGAGCTGGGTGATGTAGGCGTTGTTCGCGCCCGGCCCGAACTTCGACGCCCCCGGGAAGGTCGCCGAGACGACCGGCGTGCCGCCCGGCGCCGGCGGATCGGGGACCGGCTTCTCGGGAACCACCCCGCCCGTCACCCCGTTGAACCGGTACGGGATGTACTTCGCCGCGTTGCTCCAGTAGCCGTAGGGCGTGGCCTGGCGCCTCGTCGTGGGCCGCGTCTGCTCGTAGGCGGTGTAGTAGGTCCGCGACTCGTCCACCCAGCCGCCGAAGAGCACGACGTGCGAGCCCTTGTTGGGATCGGCCGGGTTGTGGAAGAGCAGCATGTCCCCCGGCAGCAGCTCGTCCTTCGTGATCTTGGTGGCGAACTTGTCGAGGCTGCCGGTCCACTCGTTCGTGCCGAGGTTCCACGCCATGGAGACGAAGCCGGAGCAGTCCTGCCGGTAGCCGTCCGACCAGTACTCGGACATGCTGTACGGGACCTGCGCGTCCAGCCACAGCTTCGCCCGGTTGATGATCGTCGCCCGGTCGGTCCGCTTCACCGCCGAGGGCGCTCCCGGCAGGCCGGCCGGTTTCGCCGACGGGCTGCCCTTCGGCCCGTGCAGCGGGGCCCGGCCGCCCTGGGGCGAGCCCGGGTCGTCCAGCGACACGGTGCCTCCGGGACCCGGGGCGGTCACCGCCACGGCCGCTCCCCCGCCGCCGCCGAGGACCACCCCCGCGGCGGTGGCCAGAACCAGTGCGCGGCGGGCTCCGCGCGCAGCGGGGTGACCGCCGTCGCGCAGCGGTATGGCTCGGGCGCGGGCGAGCGTCCGGCGGCGCTGGGCACAGCCCCGGCACGGGCAGTCCCCGGCGGGTTCGTATTCCTCGAAGGCGGGCATCGGCATCGCCGTGGCCGGTGTGAGCGCGGGCGCCGCCATCACCGCCGCCCCTGACACCGTCGGCGGCGCTGTCACTGCCGCTACCGCTGTCGGCTTTGCTTCGTACACATGCGTCGGAGGCTGCATCGTCATGCGGTTCCGTCACTCCCCTGCTCGTCCGCTGGTCGGCCGGGACCGCGTCTGACGGGGCATCAGAGTTGGCCTGGCCCAGACATATCGTGCACGACAAACCCCCCAAACATGGGTTAATCGGACAGCATGGGCGCGGCCTGTCACGAGCACCGGTGCGGGTGGGGTAGAGTTTTCCCTGTCACCAAGCGCCGCTAGCTCAGTTGGTTAGAGCAGCTGACTCTTAATCAGCGGGTCCGGGGTTCGAGTCCCTGGCGGCGCACAGACGGAAGAAG
>NZ_JBHYVM010000031.1:0-2957 GCF_042750105.1 Streptomyces sp. NPDC059443
GTGCAATAGGCACGGGCCCCGCCCTCTTCAGCCGTCCGGCGTTTGAGGACCGGGGTCTGGGGCGGAGCCCCAGGATCTTCGGGTCAGGGCGGAGCCCTGGGAACGGTGGAAGGGCGGGGCGGGGACAAGCCCCGCGCAGCGGCGGCACGAGGGCCCGGGCCGCGGCCCGGAAGGTGGGTCTGGGGTCACACCGGACCTTGTCCACAGGCCACCGCACCGGCCAAGCGCAGCGGATAGGCTGGGCGGATGACGCGAGCCGAGCAGCCAACGGTCGTGACCGCCACCACCGCCACCGCCCAGACCACCCCCGACACCACCGCTCCCACCTACGACGAAGCCCTCGCCGCGGACTCCCGCGAGCGCGCGGTGCGCGCGCTGCTGCGCACCCCCCGGCTGCGCCGTCTGTGGAGCGCCCAGCTGGTCAGCGGCATCGGTGATGCCCTCGCCCTGCTGGTCCTGGTGCTGCTCGCCTTCCAGGCGGCCGTCGAGCAGGACGCCTTCGGCGGTGGATACACCGGCTGGGCCCTGGCCGTCGCCGCCGTCTTCGGCGTCCGCGTGCTGGCCACCGTCGTGTTCGGCGCGGTCCTCCTCGGACCTCTGGCCAAGCTCGCCGCCCCCGGCGGCAAGCTGGACCGCCGCTGGACGATGATCGGCGCCGACGGCCTGCGGCTCGGCCTCTTCGTCGTCGCCCCGCTGTGGCTCGACTGGATTCCGGAGCAGGCGCTGACCGCCCTGCTCGCCACCGTCTTCGTCTCGGGAGCCGCCGAGCGGCTGTGGGCGCTGGCCAAGGACAGCGCCGCGCCCGCGCTGCTGCCGGGCCCGCCGCCGGAGGGCGCGACCGTTCGGCCGCTGCCGGATCACCTCGACACGTTGCGCCGGCTGAACCTGCGTACCTCCTTCGCGGCCATGCCCGTCGCCGCGGCCGTGCTGCTCGCCGCGACCCTGGTCGGCAAGGCCCTCGGCCTCGGCATCGGCTGGTTCGCCGAGAACCAGGCCGCCCTGGGTTCGTACGTGGCCTCCGGCCTCTTCGCGGCCTCCGTCTCGCTGCTGCTCCCGCTGGTGCTGCCCGGCGCGAAGACCCCGCGCCCGCGTTCCCCGCTGGAGGGCCTGCGCGCCCCCAGGGCGGGGGACCGGCCCGAGAAGGGGCGTACGGGAGCCATCCCGCTGCTCGTCCTCGCCTGCGCGGCCGTCGCCGGAGCGATCGCCTCCGCCGCCGCCGTGGCGGTCCTGCACGCCGCCGACCTGGGGGGCGGAGCGGCCGCGTTCTCGCTGCTCGTACTGGCCCTGCTCGGCGGCACCGCCCTCGGCATCCGTGCCACCCAGGCCGGCAAGGTGCTGCCCGCGCTGTCCCGGCGCCGGCTGCTGGCACTGGCCATCGCGGTGGCCGGGCTCGCGCTGCTGCTGACCGGGCTCGTCCCGGACACCGCGACCGTGCTGTTCCTGTCGCTGCTCGCCGGCACCGCCGCGGGCGTCGCCGCCAACACCGGGCACACCCTGATCGACCAGGAGACCGAGGAGTTCCGCCGGGCCCGGGTCACCGAGCACCTTCAGGCCGTCGTCCGGGTGGCCGTGGCCGTCGGGGCCGTCGCCGCCCCGCTGCTGGCCGCCGGCATCGGTCCGCACCGGCTGGCCGGCGGCGAGATCGTGTTCGCGCACGGCGGCGCGGCCTTCACGCTGATGCTGGTCGGCGCGCTGCTGCTGCCCGTGGCCGTGGTCGTCCTGGCCAAGGCCGACGACCGCAGCGGCGTACCGCTGCGCCGCGACCTGCGCGAGGCGCTGCGCGGCGGGGAGCCGGTGCAGGCCGCGTCCGACGCCGGGTTCTTCATCGCCCTGGAGGGCGGCGACGGAGCCGGCAAGTCCACCCAGGTGGAGGCGCTGGCCGACTGGATACGCGGCAAGGGCCACGAGGTCGTCGTCACGCGCGAGCCCGGGGCCACCCCCGTCGGCAAGCGGCTGCGCTCGATCCTGCTGGACGTGTCCTCCGCCGGACTGTCGAACCGCGCCGAGGCCCTGCTGTACGCGGCCGACCGCGCCGAGCACGTGGACACCGTCGTACGGCCCGCCCTGGAGCGCGGCGCGGTCGTCATCACCGACCGCTACGTCGACTCCTCGGTGGCCTATCAGGGCGCCGGCCGCGATCTGTCCCCGACCGAGATCGCCCGTATCTCGCGCTGGGCCACGGACGGCCTCGTACCGAATCTGACCGTGCTGCTCGACGTGTCGCCGGAGGCGGCCCGGGAGCGGTTCACGGAGGCGCCGGACCGGCTGGAGTCGGAGCCGGCGGAGTTCCACCAGCGGGTGCGCGCCGGATTCCTGACGCTGGCCGCGGCCGATCCCGGGCGGTACTTGGTGGTCGACGCGGGCCAGGACCCGGAGTCCGTCAGCACCGTCGTACGCCACCGCCTGGACCGGATGCTCCCGCTCTCGGAGGCCGAGGTGGCCGCGCAGGCGGAGGCCCGTCGGCGTGCCGAGGAGGAGGCCAAGCGCAAGGCCGAGGAAGAGGCGGCGCGCAAGGCCGAAGAGGCCCGGCTGGCGGCCGAGGAGGAAGCCCGTAAGGCCCGCGAGGCCGAGGAGGCCCGGGTCGCGGCGGCGGCCGAGGCCGAGCGGCTGGAGCGTGAGGCGCGGCTGCGCGCCGAGGAGGAGGCCCGGGAGCGGGCCGAGGCCGAGCGGCTGCGGCTGGAGGCCGAGGAGAAGGCCCGCGCCGCCGAGCAGGAACGGCTGCGCAAGCAGGCCGAAGAGGAATCGCGGCTGCGTGCCGAGGCGGAGGAGCGCCGGCTGGAGAAGCAGCGGCGCGCCGAGGAGGCCTTGCTGAAGGCCGAGGAGGCCCGGCGGCTGGCCGAGGCTTCGGCGGCCGAGATGGCGGCCAAGGCCGCCCCGGCGGCGGGCCTGGCCGCCCCGGCCGCGCCCCGCGCCCCGCCCGCCCCCGCCCCCCCCGCGCCCGGGGGCCCCCGGACGTA
>NZ_JBHYVM010000031.1:2967-33234 GCF_042750105.1 Streptomyces sp. NPDC059443
GCGCGGAGTCTAGGTGCGCGCCGCGCCCGGCCGCGCGGGGCGCTTTGTGGGCGCGCGGCCCCCCCCCCCCCCCGCCCCCGCGGGGGGGGGGGGGCCGCCCCCCGCAGCTGCCGCGCCCGTCGCGCCTCCGGCCCCGGCCCCGGCTGCGCCTGTGGCCCCGGCGGCCCCCGCTGCGCCCGCTCCGAAGGTGGGCATGCGCAAGGAACCGCACCCGGACGAGGCCCTGACGGTCGAGACCCCGGTGGTGAAGCGGGTCGTGCAGCCGGACGACGTCACCCAGACGGTCCCGGTCCCGAAGATCGACCCGGCCGCGGAGACCTCGGTGCTGCCGCCGGTCCGCGCGACGGGCCCGGCGGACGAGACGGCCGTACTGCCCCCGGTCCGCCCGACCCGGACCGCGCACTCCGCGTCCAGGCCCACGGCCCAGCGCCCCGCGGAGAACCCGGCCGACCGGGTGCCGCCGGGGATCTTCCGGGACGCGGGCAACGACGCCACCCGCGAGCTGCCCCTGCTCGGCGAGGACGGGCGGCCGCGCCGGCCGCGCTCGGACTGGGCGGAGGAGACCCCGCTGGACGATCTGCCCACGCTGGCGGACGAGCTGCTGGGCCCGCGCCGGGACGACGAGGACGAGGAAGGCCACGGTCCGCGCCGCCGCTGACGGCAGGTGCTGGCGGGGATTGTCAGTGGGGGGCGCCACACTGGGTGAGCGGTAGGCACGGACGGTAGTCGAGGGAAGGGTGGTGGGCGGGATGCCCGTATGGGACGACCTGGTGGGACAGGAGCGGGTCCAGACACAGCTGGCCGCCGCCGCCCGCGACGCCGACGGCCTGGTCACCGCCATCGAGGCGGGGACGGAGCCGCCCGCCTCCTCGAAGATGACGCACGCCTGGCTGTTCACCGGACCGCCCGGCTCCGGTCGGTCCACCGCCGCCCGCGCCTTCGCGGCCGCGCTCCAGTGCACCAGCCCGGACCGGGCCCTCGGCGGCGAGCCGGGCTGCGGTTTCTGCGACGGCTGCCACACCACCGTGATCGGTACGCACGCCGATGTGGAGATCGTCCGCACCGATCAGCTGTCCATCGGCGTGAAGGACACGCGGGCCCTGGTCCGCAGGGCGCAGCTCTCCCCGGCCGTCGGGCGCTGGCAGGTCATCGTCCTGGAGGACGCCGACCGGCTCACGGAAGGCGCGGGCAACGTCCTGCTCAAGGCCGTGGAAGAGCCCGCGCCGCGCACCGTGTGGCTGCTGTGCGCGCCTTCGCTGGAGGACGTGCTGCCCACCATCCGCTCCCGCTGCCGGCACCTGACCCTGCGCACCCCGCCGGTGTCCGCCGTCGCCGAGGTGCTGGTGCGGCGCGACGGCATCGAGCCGGGCGTCGCGCAGGCCGCGGCCCGCGCGACCCAGGGCCACATCGGCCGGGCCCGTCGGCTCGCCACCGACGAGGCGGCCCGCGCCCGGCGGGCCACCGTGCTGAAACTGCCGATGCGCGTCGATGACGTGGGCGGCTGCCTCAAGGCCGCGCAAGAGCTGGTGGACGCCGCCGCCGAGGACGCCAAGCAGGTCGCGGAAGGGGTGGACACCAAGGAGACCGAGGAGCTGAAATCGGCTCTCGGTGCCGGAGCCGGTACGAGCGGGCGGATGCCGCGCGGCACGGCGGGTGTGATGAAGGAGCTCGAAGACCGGCAGAAGCGCCGCCGCACCCGTACCCAGCGCGACAGCCTCGACCTGGCCCTCACCGACCTCACCGGCTTCTACCGCGACGTGCTGGCCCTGCAGCTCGGCTCCTCGCTGGCCATCGCGAACGAGGAGATACGGCAGGACCTGGACCGGATCGCCCGGGAGTCGGGCCCCGAGCGCACCCTGCGGCGCATCGAGGCGATCATCGCGTGCCGGCAGGCGCTGGACCGCAATGTGGCCCCGCTGCTCGCGGTCGAGGCGATGACCATGTCCCTCCGCGCCGGCTAGGTCGCCTCTGGCCGGCCGGCCGGGATCTCCGACTCGGAACTCGGCACGGCGCCAACTCCGGTTGGCGGATTCACCCGTTCGAGCGGTCCGGACGGCGCCCGCGGGACGCCGCCCGTCCGTGCGGGGCGCCGGGCCGCGCCCGGGCGGCCGTCCGCCGCCCGGCGTGGGGTCCGCGGCCCCGGGTACGCCCGCAGGCCGTAGGCTCCGAGGATGGACACCAGTCGCCTGCTGCGCACCACAGGGACCGTGATCGCCGCCGCGGGGCTGCTGCTCTCCGGATGCACCTCGGGCGGTTCGGGGGGACCGAAGGCCGCCGCGTCCTCCCGCGGGGATTCCGCAGCCCCGTCGGCCGCGTCCGCGACCCCGGCCGGGCTGAGCTCGTACTACGAGCAGAAGCTGAGCTGGCGCGACTGCGGTGTCCCCGGCTTCGACTGCACCACCATGAAGGCCCCGCTGGACTACGAGCACCCCGAGTCCGGCGACGTCGACATCTCGGTGGCCCGGCACAAGGCCACCGGCCCCGGCAAGCGGCTCGGCTCGCTGCTGGTCAACCCGGGCGGTCCGGGCGGCTCCGGCATCGGTTACCTCCAGGCCTACGCGGGCATCGGGTACCCGGCGCAGGTCCGCGCCGCCTACGACATGGTCTCCTTCGACCCGCGCGGCGTGGACCGCAGCAGCCCCGTGGAATGCCTGACCGGCCCGGCCATGGACAAGTACACGCAGGTGGACCAGACGCCGGACGACGCGGCGGAGCGCGCCCTGCTCGTGGCCTCATTCAAGGAGTTCGCGGCCGCCTGCCAGGCCCGCTCGCAGCGGATCCTGCCGCACGTCTCGACCGTGGACGTCGCCCGGGACATGGACGTACTGCGCGCGGCGCTGGGCGACGAGAAGCTGAACTACGTCGGGGCCTCGTACGGCACCTTCCTCGGGGCCACGTACGCGGACCTCTACCCGAGCCGCGCCGGCCGGCTGGTCCTGGACGGGGCTATGGACCCCTCCCGCCCCGCGCTCGAACTGAACCGGGACCAGACCGAGGGCTTCGAGACCGCCTTCCGCGCCTTCGCCGCGGACTGCGCGAAGCAGTCCGACTGCCCGCTCGGCCAGGGCAGCCCGGACGCGGTGGCGCAGCGCCTGAAGGAGTTCTTCCGCAAGGTCGACGCCCAGCCGGTCCCCACCACCGACCGGGCCCGCCCCACACTCGGCGAGGCCCTGGCCACGACCGGTGTGATCGCGGCCCTCTACGACGAGAACGCCTGGCCGCAGCTGCGCGAGGCCCTGACGGCCGCGATGAACGGCGACGGCAACGGCCTCCTCGCGCTCGCCGACAGCTACTACGAGCGCGAGCCGGACGGCAAGTACGCCAACCTCATGTCCGCGAACGCCGCGGTGAACTGCCTGGACCAGCCCCCGGCCTTCGACGGCCCCGAGGCGGTCGACAAGGCCCTGCCCTCCTTCGAGAAGGCCTCCCCGGTCTTCGGCGCGGGCCTCGCCTGGGCCTCGCTGAACTGCACGTACTGGCCGGTCAAGGCCACCGGCACGGCCCACGCCCTGAACGCGAAGGGCGCCCCGCCGATCGTGGTGGTCGGCACCACCCGCGACCCGGCGACCCCGTACAAGTGGGCCCAGGCCCTGGCCGGCCAGCTCGACTCGGGCGTCCTGCTCACGTACGACGGAGACGGCCACACCGCGTACGGCCGCGGCAGCGACTGCATCGACTCGGCGATCAACCGCTACCTCCTGGAGGGCACCCCTCCGAAGTCCGGCAAGAAGTGCTGACCCGCCCCCCGGACGCCGGTTCGGGGCACCCCGTTTAACCCTGTAGACTTGGCGCCGCTGCTGATGAGAGCCTCCTTCCAAGGAAATTCTTGTCTTCCCAGCGGTGCCGCCTTAGCTCAGCTGGCCAGAGCAACGCACTCGTAATGCGTAGGTCTCGGGTTCGAATCCCGAAGGCGGCTCTGTAGAACCCCCAGGACTCACTCGCCGTGACCTGGGGGTTTTGCTATTTCCGGGGTCGATCGGCGTATGCGGCGGCCGCAGCCGGATCGGCGGGAGTCGGTCCCGGAGGCGGGGTCGCCGTGGTGCCGGCATCCGAAAGGGTGCTCGTCGAACGCTCATGCCGGGCCGTCGCCGCTGCTTCCTGATCGCCACGTCGAGTACAGCAGACCCAACGCGGCGGCCAGACTCACGATTTGATCGGGTTGCACGTCGAGCGCGATCAACACGAGGCCTGTGATCAGGATGGAGACGAACGCGAGCAGATCGGAGAGGCGCTGTTGGGGCATGGTTCCTTCCGGGGCGGGCTGTTTGAGGCGAGGAGCGCTCGACGAAGGGCGATGCCCCGAGACCGTGCGAACTCCGGTGGATCACCAGCTTGCGCCCGTCGCGGTCGAGTGCCCCCTTTGATCTTTTGTCTGGAGCGATCAAATGGCAGAGTGGGACGATCAAAGGGGGTGGTGGCCGTGGGATCAGAGAAGGTGAGGCGCAAGGGCCGGCGCTGGGCAGAGGTTGAGGACCTCGATCCTGAACTCGCGAGCCTCATCGAGCTCCTTCGCGGCCTGACCAGTCGGGCGGAAGGCGGACTGCGAGGGCTGAGTTCGCGGCTGAAGCCAGAGCACCTCGACGGCCTCACACCGCCGAGCTACAGCACCCTGTCCCTGCGTCTGCGCGGCGAGAGCCTGCTGAACGATCCGAAGCTGATCTTCGCGATCATCACGGTGTGCGCCCAACCAGAGGAAGCGGAGCCCTTGAAGGAGGAGGCGAAACGCCTCCTCGAAGGCGCGCGGTCGCGTTCGGCCGAGCAGAAGCGCGTCGTGGCGGGCGCGAAGCCGGTCTCCGGCGCCGAGCCGTCTTCACGGGACGTGGAGTTGACAGCCGCCTTGCAGCACACCGTTGAGCTTCAGAAGGAGCTGGCCGAGGCACACCGCACGATGGCAGAGCTTCAGCGATCCCTCGCTTGGGCTCACGGAATCCTGGTCGGATCACTCGCGAACCGGCAGGCGGCAGAGATGTCCGTGCAGCTTCCGAAGGCGGGTGAGCGAACACTCGTGAGTGATCAGCCGGCGGGAACAGACGGTGCTTCGAGTCGGCCGGAGCCCTCGGCCAACACCGAGGAACTGGAGATCCCACCCTCCGGGCCGCAGAAGGTTTCGGGCGCCGACGTGTCCGATGTCGGCTCGGTCCTCGCCGCTCTCCGGGGCCTCGACCCTGACGGCTCCCAGGTCGCCACGGCACTCCGGCAGGCGGTCGACACCGTACTCGCCGGTCCCAGCACGGGCCGGTACAGCTGGCACCAGCTGACCAAGGCCGAGCGCCTTCACCTTGGCACCCAAGCCGAGATCTCCGTGGCAGATGTCCTGAACCTGCGGCAGGGGCCGGGCGAGGGCTACGTCGTCGCCGGCAGGAACATCAACTTTCGGTTTGCCCGCGACCACACGTGGCTGATTCCGCCAGGAAGCATCGGTGAGCTGTTCCTTCTCGTGGCGGCCAACGACGACACGTCCACGTGGAGCGCGGGCGTCGTCCGTGCCGAGCGCCATCTTCTGTCCCGAGGGGGCAACAGGGACGGCAAGCAGGCCCTGTCCGCCGAGGGGAGGGAGGCGGTCCAGTGGTTGTTCCGGAACGCACCCCTGCCCGAGAACACGCTTCTGCACCTTCCGGAGCAGATCGTGACGTCGGTGCTGTCCCACCGCTCGGGCCAGTTGCGTGTCGACGAGCTGTTCCGCACGGTCCAGCGCCAGCCGATCAGTTTCAACGCCGTCGCGACCGTGAGCATGCAGCGAGACTTCATGCACAGAGTCCGCCACTCACGGCTGACCCTGGCGCGCGAGGGGACGGTGATCCTGGGCCACTACTCCCGTCACGCGGACCTGGCGCAGCGGCTGGGCCTCCCCACACCCGGCCGCAGGGAATTGATCAGCGCTCGACTGGCACGCCTGGCGCACCACCACGGCGACGCCCCGGCGGTCGAGCTCGACGGCGATCTGTGGACCCTCGCCACCGAGTCCGACGAGACTGCGCCGGCACCTCACCTTCTGACCCTTCCGACGCACTGACTCCGGGGGTCTTCCAGCGGCAGGCGGGACGGGGCGCACGCGGGATCAGAAGACGGGGAGGGCGGTGAGGGAGGGGCCGTCCAGGAGGAGGACGCGGTTGGCGTCGGCCGTGATCCAGTAGCGGGCGGGGTTCTTGATGATGCGGAACACCCACGGCGGGCGGTTCTCGGGGGAGAGGTCGACGACGTTGATGCCGCCCTCGGTGGCGTTGACGGCGACCGACCAGAGGCCGCTTCCCTGGACGACGAGCGGGCTGGGCGGGTCGCATTCGAGGAGGTTTTCGAAGGCCCAGTCGGTTCCCTTGCCGTTCCGGAGGTCGTAGCGGAGGGGGAACTTCTGCGCGGTCGCGTACACGTGGTTGCCGTGGATGGTCGGAGGGCCCCAGGCGACCGCGGCGGCGTTCGGTGTCGTGCGGTTCTCGGCCGACCAGAGGTCCTTGCCGTCGACGATGTCGAGGGCGGAGAGGTTGTTGCCGGTCAGGCATACGGTGCTTCCCGAGACGGCCAGCTTGGCGCGGCCGTCGTCGGACAGTTTGCGGCGGTCCCATGCCTTGCGGCCGTCGGTGGTGTCGAGGGCGACGACGGACCCGTCCGCCGCCGTAATGACCAGCCGGCCCTGGGCCGCCAGGCCGCGCGAGGCGGCCTTCGTGCCGAGGTCCGCGTCGACGGGGACGGACCAGCGGATCGCAGCATTGGAGCGGCTGATGCTGCGGACGCGCTTGTCCTTGGTGATCACATAGACGGCTTCGTCGTCCGCGGCGAGGAGGGAAGCGGCCTCGGCGGGAGACGTCCACTTGGGCTCGCCGGTCGAGGCGACGAAGGTCACGAGGGTGCCGTTGCGGTCGATGGCCGCCACCAGCTGGTCGGAGAGGGACAGGTAGCGGTTGGCGGCCACCGCATCCGGCGCCGACCATCGCAGGGTGCCGTCGACGACACTGCGCGCGGCGATGCCGCCGTTCGGGGCTCCGAAGACGACGACGTCCCGTACGGGGAGGGGCGCGGGCGAGTCGTCCGAGAGCGCCGAGGCGACGCTCCAGAGCGGCTCGGGCGCCTTGCCGAGGACGTAGTCGCCCTTCTTCGCGTCCAGGACGCGGGCCTGCGGGGCCTGCGCGGCCGGAGGGATGTCGAAGGGGCCGCTAGCGGCGCGGTCCCCGTTCCGGAACCACCACGCCGTGGCGCCGCCACCCGCCGCGAGCACGGCTCCGCCGACCGCGAGGCCCGTCAGCAGGCCGCGACGTGAGACGGAGTGCGGGGCGGAGTGTGGGGCGGAGTGCGGTGCGGCCGGTGCGGACCTGGGCGGGAGCGTGGTCAGGAGGTGGAGGCTGGTTTCGCGGGTCGTGATGTCCTGGGCGATCGGTCCCTGCCGCCAGGCGTGTTCGGCGCCCCGGGGTGGCGCGGAGGAATGGACGATCTGGTCCGGCACGGGCCGCGTCGCCGGGTCCTTGGCGAGGCACGGGGCGATCAACGCCTGGAGCGCGGGCGGTACGCGGTCCAGGCGCGGCTCGCCGTGGACGACCTCGTACTGCACGCCGGCGACGTGTGAACCCTCGTACGCCGGCTGCCCGCTCGCCGCGTACACCAGGACGGCGCCCAGGGAGAACACGTCGGCCGCCGGGCCTACGCGCCGCCCGAGGACCTGCTCGGGCGCTCCGTAGCCGGGGGTGACCGGGACCTGGCCGGTGGTGGTGAGGGTGAGGCCGTGTTCGGGGCGGGCGATGCCGAAGTCGATGACGCGGGGGCCCGTCGAGGTGAGCACGATGTTGGCGGGCTTCAGGTCCCGGTGGACGAGGCCGGCGGCGTGGATGTCGCGCAGGGCCCGGGCGAGCGCCGCCGCCAGGGCCCGTACCGTCGGTTCGTCGAACGGCCCGTGGGAGCGTACGGCGTCCGCGAGCGTCGGCCCCGTCAGGAACTCGGTGGCGATCCACGGGCGCCCGCCCTCGGTCCGGGCGTCCAGGACGCGGGCCACGGACCCGCTGGTGACGGCCCGGGCCATCTGGGCCTCGCGGACGAACCGCTGCGTGAGGTTCTGGTCATGCGTCAGGTGGGGGTGCAGCACTTTCACGGCCGCGGCGTGCCCCTCGCCGTCCTGGCCGACGTAGACCTTGCCCATGCCTCCCTCGCCGAGCACGGCGAGGACGCGGTACGGGCCCAGTCGGATCGGGTCTCCGGATTCCAGGGGCTTCATGGGTGTGAGGCTTTCTGTGAGCTCAGTCGAGGGGGTACGCGGCGGTGTAATCGTCGCCGAGGGCGATGAGCCGCCTGGCGGAGGTGTGTGCGAAGTACCGCGCCTTGGCGGCCTTGAAGGGACGGGTCACGGCGCCGGTCCGGAGGTCCGCGGCCACCAGTCCGGACGAAGCCCCGCTGTACGCGTACACGTGCGCGATGCCGACCGCGGGCGGGGTGTCGAGGTCCTCGGCCGTGACCGCGCGGCTCTTCTCCGCCCACCGCGGAGTGCCGGTCGTGGCGTCGACCGCGACCATGCCGCGGTTCTCCTCCACCGCGTACACCACGCCGTCCTTGACGGCCGGAGGGCTGAACCGCGCCCCCGCAGCCGCCCCTTCGAAGTGCCAGGCCACCTTGCCGTCGGCGAGAGCGAGCGCGAGGAGTTCGCCCGCCGACGGGTACACGTGCCGGTCGTCCACGGCCACCCGGGCCCGGCTGAGCGCCGGCTGCTTTCCGTCGAGCGGCCGGTCCCACAGCGCTTTGCCCGTCCGTGCGTCGCGCACGACCAGGCGCGGCTCTCCGTCCGCGGACTGCTGGACGAGGACCAGGTACTCGCCCACGGCCCGGGCCGACAGGAAGTGCAGGCGCGTGGACGCGTCCGGCCGGGCGGGGAGCGGGACCTCCCAGAGCTTCTTGCCCGAACGGGTGTCGATGCCCAGCAGGAACCACGTCTGGTCCTTGCCGAAGCCGGTTTTCGTGTGCGGGCCGCGGCCTCCGGCCAGGTAGACGGCATCACCGGTCGCGCAGAGCAGCTGGGTTCCGTAGAGGATCGCCCTCAGGTCCTTGAGTTCGCTGAACGGGGCCCTGAGCTTTCCGGTGGCCGGATCCACGGGGGCGACGCGGAGCGGATCGGTCTCTTCGAGGGTGTAGTCGGCGGCGTAGATCTGCTTGCCGTCGGTGGCGGTCCGGCGCATGAAGTAGACACCGGGGTCCGACCACTTCGCCGTACCCGTCGCGGGATCCAGGCCCTGTACGCCGTTCTCGCCCACGAGGAGCAGCCCGTCGAGGACGAGCGGCGCGGGGGGAACGAGGGGGTCGGCGTAGCTGGTGTTCTGCACCTGCCAGAGGAGGTCCCACGCGGGTTCCTTCGAGGTGGCGGTGCCGGTGCCGGCGGCGGCGGTTGGCTTCGGGGTGGTGGTGTCCTGGCGGCCCAGCCATGCCCAGGCACCGGCTCCGGCCGCTGCCGCACCGAGTACGGAACTTCCCCCGAGGAGCAGGAGTTTGCGGCGGGACAGGGCGGACGGGGTGGGTGGGGTGGTGGACGGGGCGTCGCTCGTGGAGGTTTCGGTGAGGTCGTGTTCCGGTGGGGCCGGGAGGCGGTGTGGCCGGGCCTGCCAGACGTCGCCGGCGCGGCGGGTGATCTCCATGAGCAGGGGTTCGGGGAGGTGCCCGGCGAAGTCACCCTGCGCGGGGTGCAGTTGGGCGGCGAGGTCGGTGGTGGTGGGGCGGTCGGCGGGATCCTTGCTGAGGCAGCGGGTCAGGACCGGGAGCAGGGCCGGGGGGACTCCGGTGAGGTCGGGGTCGGCGTAGCGGACGCGGTAGATGAGGTCGGCGTGCTGTCCGGTGCCGAAGGGGCCGTGGCCGGAGGCGGCGTAGGTGAGGACCCCGGCGAGTGCGAAGACGTCGCCCGCGGGGGTGTGTTCCTGGCCCGTCGCCTGCTCGGGGGACATGAAGGCGGGCGTGCCCGCGGCGGTACCGGTGCGGGTGAGGCGGTCGTCGCCGAGGGCGCGGGCGATGCCGAAGTCGATGACCTTGGGACCGTCGGCCGTGAGCATGATGTTGGAGGGCTTGAGGTCGCGGTGGACCACGTCCGAGGCGTGGAGCTGGGTCAGAGCCGCACAGAGCAGGGCTCCGAGTGCGCGCACCGCGGGCTCGGGGAGCGGTCCCGCGAGGGAGACGGCGTCGTCGAGGGGCGGGCCGAGGACGTACTCGGTGGCCAGCCAGGGGGTTTCGGCGAGCGGGTCGGCGTCGAAGACCCGGGCGCCGTGGACGGGGCCGATGACGCGGGCCGCGTCGACCTCTAGGCGGAAGCGCGTGCGTATGACGGGGTCGGTGGCGATGCGGGCGTGCATCGTCTTCAGCGCCGCCGTGCGGCCCGTGGCCGAGCGGGCGAGGTAGACGGTGCCCATGCCGCCGCTGCCCAGGCGGGCGATGAGGCGGTAGGCACCGAGCCGGTACGGGTCGTCGTGGGTGAGCGGAGCGAGCGGGGTGGGCATCAGCCGTCAGTCCAGGGAGGCGGAAGCGGAGGCGGGAGCGGGAGCGGAAGCGGGGAGTTCGGCCGCGAGGACCTGCGCCGACTGGCGCGCGAGTGCGGTGACCAGGGGCGCGGGCAGGGGGAAGGGGGCGGCGGCCGTGTCCAGGACGGTGGCCGGATGCTGCTCCGTGCGGTGTGCGGCCGGCTCCAGATGGGTGAGGAGCTGGTGCGCCTGCGGACGCCTCTCGGGGTCGCGGGAGAGGCAGGCCGTGATCAATTCGCGGAGCGAGGAGGGGAGTTCTTCGCGTTCGGGGACGGTGTGGCCGGTCGCCGCGTAGGCGAGTGCCGCCCCCAGGGCGTACACGTCGCCCGGCGGGCGCGGATGTCCGCCGGCCGCCTGTTCCGGGGCGAGGCTGCCGGAGTCGAGGCCCGGCAGGCCGCTGCGCTGCTCGCCGTCCGGGGCCGCGGCCCGTACCGCCCCGAAGCAGCTCAGGCGGGGGCCATCGGTGGTGAGCAGTACGGCGGCGGGGGACAGGCCCGCGTGCGTCACGCCGTGGGCGTGGGCGGTGGCCAGCGTCCGGGCGAGGGCCGCGCCCAGGGCACGTACGAACGGCTCGGGCAGCGGACCGCCGTGGGCCCGCAGGGCGGCGGGGAGCGGGAGGGCGGGGACGTACGGCGCGGTGCACCAGGGGAGGCCCGCCGTGCCGCCGACCTCCTCGACCGGCAGGAATCCCGGAATCGAGAGCCGACGGGCACCCTCCGCCTCGACCGCCCAGCGGGTCGGGTCGACGTCGATGCGCGGGAGGCAGGCGAGGAACGTACGGTCACCGTCGGCGCTGCGGGAGACGAAGCGGCGCGCGGGAACGGCCTGTTCGGGCTCGGACCCGGACCCGGATTCGAACTCGGCGTCGAGTCGGGCCAGGGTGATGTGGGGCCCGATCCGTGGGGGGTCGTCAGGGCGCAGCCGTTCCATGCGCGTTCTCCCCGGTCTGTGATGAGCCGGGACCACCCTACTCAAGCCCCCGCGGGGAGTCGGAGGGAGGTGCCGCGGGCCGGGGCTATGTGGGTAGGGGTCGGCCAGCGGCGCGGGCCACGGCTACGCCGTGATCGGCTCAACTCCGGGCGGCGGCATCACGGGAGCAGTCGCACGTGTGGTGGGTGCCAGGTGCGCTTGACCACGGCTTCCGCGGCCTCGCGGGTGAGGTTCTCCGGGAGGTCAGCGGCTCTGTCTGAGAGCGGTGTGCTTCCGCTTCATGTGGGACTGCCATGCCCAGCGGGCGAGGGCACCGACGGCGAGGGAGGCGATGATCGCGCCCCAGTCGATGACGTGGGGGAGGCCCGGGAAGAAGGAGAAGAAGGCGAAGGACGCGGCGGTGCCGACGAGGAAGGCGGCGATGCCGGCGCGGCGGCGTTTGGCTTCCCAGGCGGGGTCTTCGTGGGTGGGCTGGGTGGTCATGTGCGGCTCACTTCGTGATGTGGTGGCACTGGCTGACCCGGCGCACGCCGTTGATGTTGAGATGCGCGCACGCTTTGCCGTAGCGGGGCAGTGTCTGGGGTGCGTTGTCGCGCATCGGGTGGATCTCGCACTCGGTGTGCGTCTTGCCACGGGAGGTGCGGTAGGTCTTGTTGTCGGTGTCCGCGTAGGTGAAGTCGATGCGCCAGTTGCAGAAGCCCGCGTTGAGCGCTCCGACGAAACCGCAGTCCACGCCGGCGTTCTGGTAGGTGATCTTCTTGCCGTCGCCACGGATGATGTGGGTGAACATGCAGCCCGTCGGAACCGTCATGGTGATACCGCCGACTTGGTAGTCGAAGCCGGCTACGGGCGTTGAGCCGATCGCTCCGGCGTGAGCCTCGGCGGGAGGTAAGACGGCCAGCGCGGCCGTGGCGGCGAGAGTGGCAATGATCCTGGCTGTGGAGAGCTTGCCCATCGATGTCCCCTTCTGGCGGAGTGTGTCTGCCGATCGGAACTCCTTGTGTCGGCTTGGGGTTCCGCTCCGAGCGGTAGTCCACTACGAAGAGTGATCAGCAGATTGGCATGCTGACTACCCGTAACCGCCGCCCGGGATTGACAAGCGTCGGCTTTTGCAGGAGGCCGGCCGGGGAGCGGTGGGGCATGGGGGCTCGGGGCCTGGTGCCTGGCGGGCTCGTCAGAGCGCGGGCCGCCACCCGCCGTGGTGGGGAGGCTGGGGCGCGGACGGGGCTCCGGTCGCTGGGTTGTGGGGGTGGGATTACGTTGAATGGGTGAGTAGGAATCGGTTGCGCAGGGCGGCGGTGGGAGTGGCCGCGGTGGGGCTCCTGATGGTGCCCGTGGGGGCCGGTGTCGGGTACGCGTGGGACGCGCCCGCACCCCCGGTGGCCGCGGAGTCGGCCGCCTCCGACGAGTTTCCGCAGCTCACCCCCGAGGTGGCGCGCAAACTCGACGCTGTCGTCCGCGAGGTCATGGCGGAGACCAAGGTGCCCGGGGTGCAGGTGTCGCTGTCGGCGCCGGGCAAGGGCGAGTACGTACGGGCCTTCGGGGTCGCCGACAAGGCGACCGGGCAGCCGATGACCGACAGCATGTTCATCCGGATCGGCAGCGAGACCAAGACCTTCACCGTGACGGCTCTGCTGAAGCTGGTCGACGACGGGAAGATCGGGCTGGACGACCCCATCGGGAAGTACATCGCCGGGGTGCCGAACGGCGACCGGATCACGCTGCGCGAGCTGGCCGGGATGCGGAGCGGGCTGTTCAACTACTCCGCCGACGAAGGGTTCTACAAGGCCCTGACCAGCAATCCGCGCAAGCCGTTCACCCCGCAGGAACTGCTCGCGTACGCCTTCAAGCACCCGGTGCTGTTCGAGCCCAACGCGAAGTTCTACTACTGCAACACCAACCTGATCCTCCTCGGCCTCGTCGTGGAGAAGATCAGCGGGCGGTCGCTGGCCGACTACATCACCAAGGAAGTCCTCGAACCCGCCAAGCTGAAGCACACCCTCTTCCCGGTCGGTGCCGAGTTCCCGAGCCCGCACTCCCAGGGCTACACGGACCAGACGGCCACCGGGAAGGTCGAGGACGCGGCCGACTGGAACCCCTCCTGGGGCTGGGCCGCCGGGGCGATGATCT
Source organism: Streptomyces sp. NPDC059443 (assembly GCF_042750105.1). Lineage (NCBI taxonomy): Bacteria > Bacillati > Actinomycetota > Actinomycetes > Kitasatosporales > Streptomycetaceae > Streptomyces > Streptomyces sp. NPDC059443. The sequence continues at coordinate 16,500 of NZ_JBHYVM010000031.1, forward strand.
CCGACCTCTCCGACCTGCGGACGTGGGCCAGGGTGCTGGCCACGGGTGAGCTGCTGACCCCGGCCACCCAGGCCCAGCGGCTCAAGGTCATTCCGGCCCTCCCGGACGCCGGCTACGGCCTCGGCATCTTCAAGGTCGCCGGCTGGGTCGGGCACAACGGTTCGCTGCCCGGCTACGGCTCGCTGACCGTGTACCTGCCGGAGTCCAAGGCCACCATGGTCGTGCTGCTCAACACGGACATCAACTACGAGGGCTCCGAGCCGAGCACCGTGTTCGGCGAGGCGATCACCAAGGCGATCACCCCGCACCACGTCTTCACGCTGCCCGCCCAGCCCGTCACCGGGAAGACCACCGGCAAGAGCTGAGCATTGGCAGGGCCGCCGCTCCCCGACCCGTCCCCTCCGCGCACAATGGCTCCGGCGCGTGGGAGTGGACTAGGGAGAGCGATATGAACGGTCGGTCGGCACAGCGCGTGGTCCTGCGGGAGGCGGGCGGGGCGGATCTGGACGTCGCGGCCGGGCTGTTCCGCGACTATCTCGACTTCTACGAGGTGGAGGTCGAGGACCCGGACCGCCCGCGCGCCTTCCTCGCCGAGCGGCTCGCGCGCGGAGACTCCTTCGTCCTGCTCGCCGAGGTCCCGGGCACGGGAACGGTCGGCTTCACCCAGGTCTACCCGATGCACTCCTCGCTCTCCATGCGGACGGCGTGGCTGCTGAGCGACCTGTACGTGGCCCCGTCCGGCCGCCGTACGGGCGCGGGCCGCGCGCTGCTGCGCGAGGTGCTGCGCCGGGCGCGGGAGGCCGGGGTGGCGGGCGTACAGCTGGAGACGGCGTACGACAACCACATCGCGCAGGGGCTGTACGAGGCGGAGGGGTTCGTCCGCGAGGAGTTCCACCTCTACTTCCACGACCTCTCCGAGGCCTCGCCGAAGTCGTCCCAGGAGAGTTGAAACATTCTCCCGTTCCCGCCGCGTCAATGAGGTGAGACGGGCGTGAGGGGGAGCGGATGCGGCAGGGTCGCAGAGATGGGTTCCGTGAGTTCGCGGAGGGCAGATCTGCGCATTTGTACCGGTCCGCCTGCTTGTTGACGAGCGGTGACACCCACCTCGCGGAGGATCTCGTACAGGAGACCCTGGGGCGGATGTACCTCCTCTGGGGGCGGATCAACCGGATCGACAACCCCGCCGCCTACGCTCAAACCGTGCTGGTACGGGCCTTCCTGACGCACCAGCGCCGCCGCTCCTCGGGGGAGCGCCCGGTCGGGGAATTCCCCGAACCGGGCGTAGCGGCGGGGGGCGGCGGGGATCCGGCGCTGCGGCTGACCCTGCTGCAGGCGCTGGGCGGGCTGCCGCCGAAGGACCGGGTGGTCCTGGTGCTGCGGTACTGGGAGGACCGCAGCGTGGAGGAGACCGCCGACGCGATGAACGTCAGCACGGCGGCTGTCCGTACCCGCAGTTCGCGGGCGTTGGGCCGGCTCAGGGAACAACTGGGCGGCTCTATCGCGGAGTTCGCGGAGTTCTGATCCCGCCCCTCCTTTCCTTGAAACCCTCACCCCATGACACCCTTGGACGGAAGGTTTGATTCCGCATGTCCTTTGAAGACGAGCTCGGTGAAGCCCTCCGGCGGACAGGGGACGGTTTCACGGCAGACGGCCTCGACCTCGTCGGCGCCGGGGAACGGCGCGGCCGGCGGCTGGTGGTCCGACGCCGGGCCGCCGTGGTCGGCGGCTCGGCCCTCGCCCTGGTGGTGATCGGCGCGGCCGGCGCCTATACGGACGGGCTGTTCGGTGCGGGCGGCTCGGGCTCCGACGGGCCGGTGAACGTGGCCGCGGCCCCGTCGCCCCCCGCCTCGCCGTCGTCCGGGCGGGCGGGGGACAAGACGGGGGGCCAGGCGGGGAAGGCCCGTACCGGCAGCGGAGCCGTCTCCGCCACGCAGCTGATCGAGGTGTTCAAGCAGCTGCTGCCGGGTGGAAAGGTCACCGGGACCGAGGCGCGGGGCACGGGTGAGGACGCCGGCCCGATGGTGAGCGGGGTCTACGACGACGGCAAGGGTGCGGGCGCCGTCCAGGTCGGGCTCCAGCGTGTGGACCCGCAGGGCCAGTCGTCCGCCGAAATGGTCAAGTGCCCGTCCAAGACCCTTCTGAACTACGACGGTTGCACTTCCGAGAAGCTCGCGGACGGCTCGACGCTCATGCTCTTCCAGGGATACGAGTATCAGGACCGCCGGGTGGACACGAAGAACTGGCGCGCGACGCTGCTCACCCCGCAGGGCTACCTGATCGACGTCCAGGAGTACAACGCGGCGGCCGAGAAGGGCGCGGACACCACCCGGAGCTCGCCGCCGCTGACGCTCGCGCAGCTGAAGGCCTTCACCACCTCTCCGCTGTGGCTGCCCGCGCTGAAGGACCTGCCTGCCGCGTCCCCCGCGCCGTCGTCGCCGGCCGCTCAGGGGCCCACGCCCGCGGACGTGCTGGACTCTCTGCTGCGCGACTACAAGATGCCGGTCCTGAGCAAGGAAATGATCGGCGACGACCTGGGCTACATCGTGCTCGACGACGCCAAGGGCGCCTCCCTGGTCAGCCTCCAGATCCAGCCCGACAGCAAGAACCATCCGCGCATGTGGGCGGACCTGTTCACGGACGCGCAGACGCTCCCGGACGGAACGAAGATCCTCTCCCACAAACGGGGTGGTGAGACCCCGGGGTCCGTCGTGTGGCAGACGGAAGTCCTGCGGACGAACGGCACCCGCGTCATCGTGGCGGCCTTCAACACCAAGGTGGTGCGGGGGGCGCCGACCCGCAAAGAACCCGTGCTGAGCATGAAGCAGTTGGAGGACTTGGCGACGAGCCCCAAGTGGGCCGGGTACGGCTACTAGTGCGGGTGCGGGTGCGGGTGCGGGTGCGGGTGCGGGTGCGGGTGCGGGCGTCCGGCGCGGCTGCGCCGCCCGCTACTTCGCGTCCGCGTAGCACTCGACCACCGCGGTGGTGAACGGGAAGCGGACCGGGGTCTCGCCGAAGGTGATGCGGCCGGCCAGGTCGCCGGCCGCGCGGATCGCCGCGGCCACCGCCTCCGCCTCCTCCTGGGGGCAGTGGACGATGACCTCGTCGTGCTGGAAGAAGACCAGCTCGGCCCGCATCCCGGCCGCCGCGATGGACTGGCGCAGGGCCGCGAGCAGTACCAGCGCCCAGTCCGCGGCGCTGCCCTGCACCACGAAGTTGCGGGTGAAGCGGCCGCGCGCCCGGGCGTCGGTGGAGGCGTAGCTCGGGGTCCAGCGGTCGGGGGCCTCCCCGCTCCCGCCGGTCTCCGCGCCGTCCCCGGGCTCGGCCGGCTCGGCCGCCGGTGGACAGGTACGGCCCAGCCAGGTCCGTACGAGCCGGCCCTCCTCGCCCGCCTTCGCGGCTTCGTCCACGTAGGCCACGGCCCTGGGGAACCGGCGGCGGAGCGCGGCCAGGTTCTTCAGGCCGTCCCCGGAGGTCTGCCCGTAGACCGCGCCGAGCACGGCGATCTTCGCCATGTCGCGGTCGCCGGAGAAGCCCTGGCGGGAAATGGCGGTGTACAGGTCCTCCGGGCGGCCGGCCACCTCCATGAAGGCGGGGTCCCGGGAGATCGCGGCCAGCACCCGTGGTTCCATCTGGTCGGCGTCGGCCACCACCAGCCGCCAGCCGGGGTCGGCGACGACGGCCCGGCGGATCACCTTGGGGATCTGCAGGGCTCCGCCGCCGTTGGTGACCCAGCGGCCGGTGTAGGTGCCGCCGGGGATGAACTCGGGGCGGAAGCGGCCGTCGTGGACCCAGTCCGCGAGCCAGGCCCAGCCGTGGGCGGTGTAGATCCGGTACAGCTTCTTGAATTCGATGAGGGGCGCCACCGCCGGGTGGTCGAGCTCCTGGATCTCCCAGCGGCGGGTGGACTTCAGCTTGATCCCGGCCCCCGCGAAGGCCTTGATGACGTCGGCCGGCAGCTCGGGCCGCACGCGCCGGCCGAACGCCGTGGAGACCGCGTCGGCGAGCTCGGCCAGCCGGCGGGGCTGGCCGCCGCCCGCGTACCGCTCGCCGAGCAGCTCGGTGAGCAGCGCCCGGTGCACGTCGGCCCGCCAGGGCAGGCCCGCGCGGTTCATCTCGGCGGCTACGAGGAAGGCCGCCGACTCCGAGGCGATGAGCAGGCGCATGCGGGCGGGGTGGGCGGTGGCTTCGATCCGTTTCAGCTGGTCGGCGTGGACGGCGATCAGGGCGTCCAGGGGGAGGGGCGCCGGCTGGGGGGTGAAGAGCGAGTCCTGGGTGCCGGGGGCCGCGGCGCGCTGCGGGGGATCGGGCGGTACGGGGGCGTTCGTGAGGCGGGCCCAGGCGGCGGCCGCGGAGCGGGGTTCGCCGAGGCGGCCCTCGTGGGCGAGGAGGAGCAGCTCGGCGTCCTCGATGTCGTGGCAGCGGTCCACGCGGGTGCCTTCGGCGAGGAGCCGGGGGTAGATGGTCGGGGTCGAGGCCCAGACCCATCGGGTGCCGGGGGGTGCGGCGCGGATGGCTTCGGCGGGGTCTTTGGTTTTGATGCGGGCTCCGCCTGCGGTGGGGGTCAGTGGCGTGGCGTGCCACTGGGCGTCGCCGTCTTCGGCTAGGGCCCACCGGGGGATGTGCTCGCTCATGGGTGCGAGTGTCCCATCGGGGGGTGACAGTGCCCTGTGGGCCGCGCGGGGTCGGGGTCGGGCCCTCGGGCCGGGGGTCGGGTGTGCGCGGGTGAGCCGCTGCGCGGGGCTGTCCCCTACCCGCCCTTCCACCGTTCCCCGGGCTCTGCCCGGACCCGTCCTGGGGCTCCGCCCCAGACCNNNNACGCGGGGGGGGGGGGGGGGGGGGGCGGGGGGGGGGGGGGGGGGGGGGGGGGGGGGGGGGGTGGGGGGCGGGGGGGGGGGCCGCCGGGGGGGGGGGGGGGGACATGCCAAGCTGGGGGTGTGAGAGACATCGTCGAGCGGGCCTGTGAGGCTGCGCTGTACACCCAGGAGGACGCCGGGCTGGATGCCGGGGCGTCGATGCTCGTCGCCGAGGGGGAGCGGTGGGCCGGGGTCGGGCAGGCGCTGCTCGCGCGCGGGGAGGGCTACGTACGCCAGGCCTGGGAGCGGGGCTGGCAGCCGGCCGACGTGCTGCGGCTCGTACGGCGGGACCTGGAGCAGACGCACGTGCGCATCTGCGAGGACCTGATCGCCGCCGAGGCGCGGCGCTACGCGCGGCTGCCCGAGCGGTGGACCGAGGCCGGAGTCGAGGCCTGGTGGGGGGAGGACACCGGGTACGGGGAGCGGCTCGTCCAGCGGGAGCGGACCGACCGGTTCACCCTGGCCGGGGCCGTCCTGGAGGTGTTCCGGCTGCTCATCCGCCTGCCGTCCATCGAGCCGGTCGGTCCACTGCCCGGGGACGAGGCCGCGCTGCTGGAGCACGCGCACATAGAACCCCGCATGCTCGGGCGGATCCGGGCCCTGCTCGCGAAGGCCGAGGCCACCACCTTCCCGGAGGAGGCCGAGGCGCTCAGCGCGAAGGCGCAGGAGCTCATGGCCCGGCACACCGTGGACGAGGCGCTGCTCGCGGCTCGGACGGGCACGAAGCAGATTCCCGGCGCCTGCCGGATCGGGGTCGAGGCGCCGTACGAGGAGGCCAAGGCGGTGCTGCTCGACGCGGTGTCGACCGCGAACCGCTGCCGCTCCGTGTGGAACAGCGGCTACGAGTTCTCCACCGTCGTCGGCTTCGAAAGCGACCTGGAGGCGGTGGAGCTGCTCTACACCTCGCTGCTCGTCCAGGGCACCGCGGCCATGACCCGAGCCGAGGCCGGGCAGCGGGCGGGCGGCCGCAAGCGCACCAAGACCTTCCGGCAGTCCTTCCTCCTGGCCTACGCGAGCCGTCTCGGCCAGCGTCTCGCCGAGACGGCCGAGCACACGGCGGCCGAAGCCCCCGACTACCTGCCCGCCCTGGTCGCCCGGGACGTGGCCGTCACCTCGCGCGCCGAGGAGATGTTCCCGCGCACCACCACGACCCGGCTGCGCGGGGCCACCGACCTCGCGGGCTGGGAGGACGGCACGGCTGCCGCCGACCGTGCGCACATGGCGGACGGCAGCCGGCAGTCCCTGCGGAAGTGAGCCCTCGTCGCGGTTACGCGGCGGTCGCGCTCAGCGGTCAGCGGTCAGTGCTCCGTAGTCATGGGCGTGGGCACGTGCACCTGCACGGGCGTGGGTGCCTGGGCGGTGGCCTGTGCGGGCGCGGCCTGAGCGGGCGCCGCGGGCGCCGTCGTGTCCGTCTCCTCGCGCAGGGCCCGGGCCTCCGCCTTCAGGATGCGCGCGGACTTGCCCAGCCCCCGCGCCATCTCGGGCAGCTTCTTCGAGCCGAACAGCATCAGACAGACGATCACGACGATGGCTACGTGCCAAGGTTCCAGGCCGTTCCTGAGCATGCGTGTACCCACCTTCCGGACAACACCGACGGGCCGATGATCGGCGGTATCGGGCGACGGCGCCATAGATCGGGCGATGTCTGAAGAAGACCTGAAGAAGGTCCGGCGGGCTACGCTCGGTGCCATGAGCTGGGTCCGGGCGCTGAAGGACACCGCCCGATCCGGGATGACGGTCGAGCGGACCCGCCTCGAACCCATGATCGCGGTCCGCGCCGCCGCCGGCCTGGCCATCGTCCTCGGCCTGAGCCTCGCACTCCTCGGTCCCGGCGCCGCCGCCAGTTCCGCCTTCGGCGCGTACATGGCCGCCATCGCCACCTTCCAGAAGAGCTGGCGTCCGCGTCCCGTCCTCGCGCTCGCCGCCGGGCTGACGCTGGCCGTCTCCACCTTCGTCGGCTATCTCGTCGGCTCCTCGGACACCCTCGCCTTCATGCTGCTGCTCGCCGTCTGGTGCTTCGCGGCGGGGCTGATGTGGGCGGCCGGGCCGACCGCCGGGATGATCGCCTCCGGCAACGTCGCGATCATGCTGGTCACCGTCACCCTGCCCACCTCCGTACCGCAGGCCGCCGGTCACGCCGGGATGATCGCCGCCGGCGGTGTGGTCCAGGCCCTGCTGATCGTCCTCTTCCCGGTCCGCCGTTGGGGCGCCCAGCGCGACGCCCTCGCCGACGCGCTCGCCGCCGAAGCCGACTACGCGCGCCGGCTGCGCCAGGACCCCGTCGCCTCCTTCGACCCGCAGCCGCTGATGAAGGCGCGGGCCGCCGCGACCGTGACCGCCCGCCAGGCCCGCCGCCGCCCCGCCGAGCTGCACGGGGCGCGGGGGCTCGCGGAGCGGATCCGCCCGGTGCTGGCCTCGCTGGCCGACCCGGCGGTCGGGGCTCCCGCCGAGGGCCCGGCGCGGGACCGGGTACGGGAACTGCTCGCCGCCGCCGGGTCGGTCCTGGACGCCGCCGCGTCCGCGATCCGGCACGGGGACCCCGTAAGGCTGCCTTCGCCGGCCCTCGCCGTGCTCAAGGCGCCCGATACCGCCGACCTGTTGCAGGGCGCCCCGCTGCGGGCCGCGCGGCGCCTCGCCGCCCTGCTGGACGACGTACTCGAAACCGCCGAGCCGCGCTCCGGGCGCACCGCCGACCCCGAGGAGTCGATGCTGCGGCCCACACTGCCGCAGCTCGTGCCGAAGGTGCTGGCCACCGTACGGGCCGAGCTGCGGCCCGGATCGCCGGTCCTGCGGCACGCCGTGCGCGTCACCGCGGTGGCCTGCTCCGGCTTCCTCATCGGCCACGCGCTGCCGCTCGGCCACGCCTACTGGGCCCCGATGGCCTCCGTCATGGTCATGCGGCCCGACTTCACCCAGACCTACACCCGGGCCGTCGCCCGGTTCGGCGGCACCCTGGTCGGGGTGGCGGTGGCGACCGCGGTCGTGCAGCTCGCGCATCCGGGGATGTGGATGTCCGGGCTCCTCGCCGTCATCAGCGCGGGCCTCATGTACACGCTCATGCGCACCGGATACGCCGTGGCGATGGTCTTCGTCTCGGCCTACGTCGTCTTCCTGCTCGGCATGGGCGGCGTCCGCTGGGACCAGACGGTGCCCGACCGGGTCACCCTGACCCTGGTCGGCGGAGTCCTCGCGATGGCCGCCTACGCCGTCTACCCGGCCTGGGAGACCCCGCGGCTGCGGACCCGCCTGGCCGACTGGGTGGCGGCCGACGGGCGGTACGCGGCAGCCGTGCTCGGGCAGTACGCCGACCCGGCCGGGGCCCGCCGCAGCGATGTGCGCGAGGCGCTGCTGGCGGCCCGCGACGCCCGGGTGGCCTGGCAGGACGCGGTGGACCGGGCCGCCGGGGAGCCGGTGCGCCACCGCGGGATCTCGCGCGCGGCGGCCGAGGAGGCGGGCCACGCCCTGGCGGCGCTGGGCCGCCACGCGATGCTCCTGGAAGCGCACTTCCCGGACCGGTCGCAGCCCCCGGACCCGGGAGCCGCCGCCCTGGCCCGGGAGCTGCGCAGGGCGACGGAGGCGGGGGCCAAGGCGGTCCGGGAGCGCAGGGTGCCCGAATGGGAGGGGGTCCGCGCGGTGCTGGCGGGCTGGGACGCCCCGGAGTCGGGGGTGCTGAGGGGTGCGGCGGAGCAGTTGCTGGACTCGCTGGACGAGGTTTCCGAGGCGCTCACCGCTTAGCGGCGCCCGGGGCTCCGCTCGTGCACGTGCATCTGCCCATGCATGCAGTCTTGAACACAGCTATGATCCCGTGCAGTTGACATCTGCACTATCGGGGGCTTCCTGTGGACCACGCGTACAACGGGATGGCAGCTGCAGAGCTTGACGGAGTGACCTGGCAGAAGAGCAGACACAGCAACTCTCAAGGTTCCTGTGTGGAGTTCGCCAAACTGCCGGGAGGCGACGTTGCCATGCGCAACTCGCGGTTTCCGGACGGACCGGCGCTGGTGTACACGCCGGCCGAGATAGAAGCGCTGCTGCTGGGTGTCAAGGACGGCGAGTTCGATCACCTGATCAGCTGAAAAGAGCTTCCCAGCACTGAATATCAAGCCATGCACGTGCACTGGCCGGGACTGATCGCAATGATCAATCCCGGCCAGTTGCCGTGTATGTACCGGTTCGCTCCGGCTCAGTCCTGGAGCGTGAACAGCGCCCAGACGACCTTGCCGGTCAGCCGCCCCGCCAGCGGGTGCCAGCCCCAGTTGTCGCTGTAGGAGTCGACGAGGAAGAGCCCGCGCCCCGACTCCAGGTCGCAGTTCGCCTCGGTCGCCTCCGGCGCGAAACTCCCGCCGGGCCGGTCCTCGCTGGGGTCCCGCACCGCGCACACCAGCCGGGTGCTCCACCGCATCAGGTGCAGCCGCACCGGCGGCTCCGCCTCGCCCGTACCCGTACCCGCACTCGCGCCCGTACCCTGCCGGGAATCGTCCGGGAGGGCGTGGCGCAGCGCGTTGGTGACGAGTTCGGAGACGACCAGCGCGACATCGTCGAAGCGCTCGTCGAGGCCCCATTGGGCGAGCGTGGAACGCGTGAAGGTGCGTGCTCCGCGTACCGCGTCGAACCGGGCGGGCAGCGCGCATGACGCGGACCCGGAGACAGCCGTGGGGTCGACCGGGGGAAGCCCCTGCCGTAACGGCTCGAGCATGGTCGATCCATTCGTCCCCATGCGAGGCACTCCCGGGATTCGAAAGAACTGCGGGGCACGCAGGTGCGCGGGACCATGGTTCCGAATGCCGAAGCCGGATGCAAGGGCAGATGCACGTGCACGCGCCGGACCTGTCCCCTCCCGTGACGGTTCTTGCTCATTTCTTCCTACGCATACTTACGGACTTCTTTTGCGGCGGGCCGGATTCCGTTACAGAACGAGTACGGGCCGATGCGTTTTGGTGGCAGACTGCGGGCCCTGAGGGGCACGGGGGCCCCTGCGACGCAGCCATCCGAAACGTGCACCCATCGCAGACTGGGGAGGGCAGGACTAGTGACCGCAGAAGCCAGTGGTTCTGTGGTGCGCCGCATACTCCTGGGCTCACAGCTCAGGAGGCTCCGAGAATCCCGCGGCATCACCCGTGAGGCGGCCGGCTACTCGATCCGCGCATCCGAATCGAAGATCAGCCGCTTGGAGTTGGGAAGGGTGAGCTTCAAGGCCAGAGACGTCGAGGACCTCCTCACGCTCTACGGAGTCACGGACGGCGCGGAGCGGGAGTCCCTCCTGGGGCTGGTCCGCGAGGCCAACGTGGCCGGCTGGTGGCACAGCTACGGCGACGTCCTGCCCGGCTGGTTCCAGACGTACATCGGACTGGAAGGCGCCGCCTCCCTCATCCGCATCTACGAAGTCCAGTTCGTGCACGGCCTGTTGCAGACCGAGGCCTACGCCCAGGCGGTCGTCAGCCGCGGCATGCCCGGCGCCGGCCGCGCCGAGATCGACCGCCGCGTGGCGCTGCGCCTGGAGCGCCAGAAGGTCCTCGTCTCCGAGAACGCGCCCGTCTTCCACGCGGTCCTCGACGAGGCCGCGCTGCGCCGCCCGTACGGCGACCGCGAAGTGATGCGCGGCCAGCTGGAGCACCTCATCGAGATCTCGCAGCGCCCGAACGTGCAGCTCCAGGTGATGCCCTTCTCCTTCGGCGGCCATTCCGGCGAGAGCGGTGCCTTCACGCTGCTGCGCTTTCCCGAGTCCGACCTCCAGGACGTCGTCTATCTGGAACAGCTCACCAGCGCCCTCTACCTCGACAAGGACGAGGAAGTGAGGCAGTACGAAAGGGCGATGCTGCGGCTCCAGGCCGACTGCCCCGACCCCGGACAGACCCGGGATCTCCTGCGCGGACTGCTCCAACTGTCTTGATTCACACGTAGTATGACGATCGCTCAGCGTATGACGACCGATCGGTGCATGGCGGCCGACCGGGATCCGGTGCAGCGCAAGGGTGCGCGCTCGCAGTAAGGGATGGCATGTCCATATTCGACGACGTGGCTCACCAGTACATCGACGGCGAATGGCTGGCCGGTACCGGTTCGTGGGACATCATCGACGTCAACCCGTACAACGGGGAGAAGCTCGCGGCCATCACCGTGGCCACCGTCGAGCAGGTCGACCGGGCCTACCGCGCCGCCGAGCGTGCCCAGAAGGAATGGGCCGCCACCAGCCCGTACGCCAGACGCACCGTCCTGGAACGCGCCCTGCGGATCACCGAGGAGCGCGAGAAGGAGATCGTCGAGGCGATGATCGACGAGCTCGGCGGGACCCGTCCCAAGGCCGAGTACGAGGTCCACCTCGCCAAGGAGTTCATCCGCGAGGCCATGCAGCTGGCCGTCCGCCCCGAGGGCCGCATCCTGCCCTCGCCGGTCGAGGGCAAGGAGAACCGGGTCCAGCGCCTCCCCGTCGGGGTCGTCGCCGTGATCAGCCCGTTCAACTTCCCCTTCCTCGTCACCCTCAAGTCGGTGGCCCCGGCCCTGGCGCTGGGCAACGCGGTCGTCATCAAGCCGAACCAGAACGCACCCGTGGTCGGCGGCGGGGTCATCGCCAAGATCTTCGAGGAGGCCGGACTCCCGGCCGGGCTGCTCAACGTCCTGGTCACGGACATAGCCGAGATAGGCGACGCGCTCCTGACCCACCCCGTCCCCAAGGTCATCTCCTTCGCCGGTTCCGACCGGGTCGGCCGGCACGTCGGCGCGGTCGCCGCCCGCCACTTCAAGCGGACGGTCCTGGAGCTCAGCGGCAACAGCGCGCTCGTCGTCCTCGACGACGCCGACCTCGACTACGCGGTGGACGCGGCCGTCTTCAGCCGCTTCGTCTACCAGGGCCAGGTCTGCATGGCCGCCAACCGGATCCTGGTCGACGTCTCCGTCGCCGAGGAGTTCACCGAGAAGTTCACCGCCCGCGTGCGCGGCCTGAAGACCGGCGACCCGCACGAGGCCGACACCCACATCGGCCCCCTGATCAACTCCTTCCAGGCCGACGCCCTCACCGCGCTCGTCGACCGCGCCGTCGACTCCGGGGCACGAGCCCTCGTACGGGGCTCTACGCGCGGCAACCTGGTCGAGCCGACCGTCCTGGCCGGGCTCCCCGAGGACTCCCCGCTGCTGGGCCAGGAGATCTTCGGCCCCGTCGCGCTGCTCGTGGTCTTCGACGGCGAGGACGAGGCGGTCCGCCTCACCAACGCGACCCCGTACGGACTCAGCGGCGCCGTCCACACCCGCGACGTCGAGCGCGGGGTCCGCTTCGCGCAGCGCATCGAGACCGGGATGATCCACGTCAACGACTCCACCATCGGCGACGAGCCGCTGGCCGCGTTCGGCGGGGAGAAGGCCTCGGGCCTGGGACGGCTGAACGGCGAGGCCACGATCGAGGCCTTCACCACCCAGAAATGGATCTCGGTCCAGCACGGCCGCACCCAGTTCCCGTTCTAGTCCCTCGGGAGACCTAGACTCGGACGCGTCAGGCGAGGACGCGTCCGGGGGAGAGCCGAGTTGAGCAACATACCGGAGACCGGGCGCACACCCCGGGTCCAGAACCGGCTCATCATGATCCAGATCGTGGTGTTCTCGCTGCTGCTCACCCTCGGCGGCAGGCTCTGGTACCTCCAGATACGCAACGGCCAGGAGTACACGGCCGAAGCGAAGAACAACAACACCCAGCAGGTGGTCCAGCCCGCCGTGCGCGGCTCGATCCTCGACTCCCGCGGGGTCCCGCTCGCCGACAACGAGACCCGCATGGTGGTCTCCGCCAGCCGCACCGACCTCTCCAAGATGAAGGACCGCGGCAAGGGCGTCCTGACCCACCTCGCCGAGGTCCTCGGCCTCAAGCCCGAGGACGTGGTCAACGGGGTCCGGCTGTGCGACGCCAAGACCCCCAAGCCCTGCTGGAACGGCTCCCCGTACCAGCCGATCCCCATCACCGACGAGGCGAGCACCGACCAGGTCCTGGAGATACGGGAACACGCCGAGCAGTTCCCCGGCATCACCGCCGAGCCCACCGCCCTGCGCCGCTACGCCGGCCCCGACGGCGCCAACACCTCCCAGGTGCTCGGCTACCTCTCCCCGGTGACCGACGCCGAGATAAAAAAGGCCAAGAACTCCGACTCCCCGTACCTGCGCTCCGACCAGGTGGGCCGCAGCGGCCTGGAGCGCACCTACGACAAGGAGCTGCGCGGCAAGGCGGGCATCACCCGCTACGAGGTGGACAACCTCGGCCGGATCCTCGGCGAGGGCGTCAGCGACAAGGCGCAGCCCGGCGCGAACATCGTGACCTCGATCGACTCGCGCGTGCAGGCGGTGGCCGAACGCGAGCTGAACAACGCGATGATCGAGGCCCGCAAGGGCTACGACAAGAACACGCACCGCAACTACGAGGCCGACTCGGGCGCCGTGGTGGTCATGGAGGCCAAGACCGGCCGGATCGTCGCCATGGCGTCCAACCCGACCTACGACCCGAACGCCTGGGTCGGCGGCATCTCGTCGAAGGACTACGCCGCCCTCACCGACAAGGACTCGAACTACCCGCTGCTGAACCGGGCCATCCAGGGCCAGGCGGCCCCCGGCTCGATCTTCAAGGTGGTCTCCTCCACGGCGGCGGTCAACGCCGGCTACCCCTTCAACGGCCGCTACGGCTGCCCGAGCTCGTACTCGGTGGGCAGCCAGACCTTCACCAACTTCGAGTCCCAGGGCTACGGGGACATCACCATCGGCAAGGCGCTGGAAGTCTCCTGCGACACCGTCTACTACGGCATCGCCGACAAGGAGTGGAAGGCGGACGGCGGGATCAAGCCCAAGGCGCAGCCGGGCGACATCTTCTTCAAGACCGCCCACGAGTTCGGCCTCGGCAAGCCCACCGGCGTCGACCTGCCCGGCGAGGTCCCCGGCCGGGTCCCCGACCGCCAGTGGAAGAAGGACTTCTTCGAGGCGAACAAGGCCGCCTGGTGCCGCGACGGCAAGAAGGACGGCTCGTACGCCGAGAAGATCGCCTACGAGAACTGCCGCCAGGGCAACCAGCTGCGCGAGGGCGACGCGATCAACTACTCCATCGGGCAGGGCGACACCCTCGTCACCCCGATCCAGATGGCGTCGATCTACGCGGCCATCGCCAACGGCGGCACCCTCCACCAGCCCGCCATCGGCAAGGCCGTAGTCAGCGCCGACGGCACCTCGGTGAAGGAGATCGCGCCGAAGGCGCAGGGCAAGCTGCCGATGGACGCGGAGCTCCGCGACGACATCGACGGGGCCCTCGCGGCCGTGGCCACCACCGGCAGCGCCGCCTGGCGCTTCGGCGGCTGGCCGCAGAAGCAGATCCCGATGCACGCGAAGACCGGTACGGCCGAGGTCCAGGGCAAGCAGACCACCTCGTGGTTCGCCTCCTACACCGAGGACTACTCGATCGTCATGACCATCTCCCAGGGCGGCACCGGCTCCGGAGCCTCGGGCCCCGCCGTCCGCAAGATCTACGAGGCGATGTACGGCCTGGACGAGAAGGGCAACCAGGACCTGTCGAAGGCCCTGCTGCCCAAGCCGCAGACGGAGCTGCCGCCGACACGCCAAGAAGGCCAGTAGTTCCGGACAGAAGCTGACCGCAAGGCTTCGTACCGTGGTTCTCGTCAGCAGGAGAAGAACCTCACGAAAGCAGGCGGTCGGCCATGGCTCAGATGTCCACAGAGGTCCCCGGTGACGAGCGCGGCACGCTCCTCGCCTTCGTCGAGTCCCAGCGCGCCGCTCTGCGCAAAACGGTGGAGGGGCTCACGGAGGAGCAGGCCGCCAGCCGCCCGAGCGCGAGCCAGCTGTCGCTGTCCGGGCTGCTGAAGCACGCCGCCGAGTGCGAGCGCAACTGGCTGTACATGGCCCGGCAGGAGCCGAACCCGTACCGGCGCACCATGGAGACCTGGTCCGACTCCTTCCGGCTGACCGGCGAGGAGACGATCGAGTCCGCCCTGGCCCTCTGGGACGAGGTGGCGGCGGAGACCGAGGCCCTCGTCGCCGCGGTCCCCAGCCTGGACGAGACCTTCCCGCTGCCCGAGGCCCCCTGGTTCCCCAAGGACGGCAAGGTCTCCGTGCGCTGGATGCTGCTGCACCTGGTGGAGGAGTTCGCCCGGCACGCCGGCCACGCGGACATCATCCGCGAGACCATCGACGGAACCCGCGCCATGGGGTGACGCCCTCGCCGGGCTCCCGGGCTCCCGGACTTGCACCTCACGCCACGTGAGGGACCACAGTGAAGGGCGTACCCAACCAAGAGGAGCGGGAACGATGAGCTACTCCGTGGGCCAGGTCGCGACCTTCGCCGGAGTCACGGTGCGCACCCTGCACCACTACGACGAGATCGGGCTGCTCTCCCCGAGCGGCCGCAGTCACGCGGGGCACCGGCGGTACGACGACGCCGACCTCGACCGGCTGCAGCGGATCCTGTTCTACCGGGAGCTCGGCTTCCCGCTCGACGAGGTCGCGGTCCTGCTGGACGACCCGGAATCGGACCCGAGGGAGCACCTGCGCCGGCAGCACGCCCTCCTGACCGACCGGATCGACCGGCTCCAGCGGATGGCCAAGGCCGTTGAGCACGCCATGGAGGCGAAGAAGATGGGCATCAACCTCACGCCCGAGGAGAAGTTCGAGGTCTTCGGGGACAAGGACCCCGAGCAGTACGCCGAGGAGGCGGAGCGGCGCTGGGGCGGCACCGAGGCCTACGCCGAGTCGCAGCGGCGGGTCGCCACCTACACCAAGGAGGACTGGCAGGGGATCCAGGACGAGGTCGCCGACTGGAGCGCCCGCTACGCGGCCCTGATGGAGGCGGGCGAGCCCGCCGACGGCGAGGCGGCCATGGACATGGCCGAGGAGCACCGCCGGCACATCGACGAGCGGTACTACGACTGTTCGTACGAGATGCACACGTGCCTCGGCGAGATGTACGTCGCGGACGAGCGGTTCAAGGAGTTCTACGACTCCATGCGCCCGGGCCTCGCCGAGCACCTGCGGGACTCGATCATGGCGAACGCGGTGCGCAAGGCGTAGGCGGCTTTCTCCCTGGAACCAGGCGGGGGTGGTGTGCGTTCATAATTGGACGGACACCCCCCGATCCAGGAGAGCCCGGAACTCGTGAACATGCTCGCGCTCGGCCCTGAGTGGATTTCCCCGGAGTACCTGATCGGGCAGTTCGGCCTGATCGGCATCCTGGTCATCGTGTTCGCGGAATCGGGTCTCTTCGCGTTCCTGCCGGGCGACTCCCTGCTCTTCACGGCGGGCCTGTTCGTCGCGAGCGGCACCATCAAGCAACCGCTGTGGCTGGTGTGCACCCTGATCGTGGCCGCCGCGATCATCGGCGACCAGGTCGGATACATGATCGGCAAGGTCTTCGGCCCGAAGATCTTCAACAAGCCGAACTCCAAGCTCTTCAAGCGCGAGAACCTCGACGCGGCGCACGACTTCATGGAGAAGCACGGCCCCAAGGCCATCGTGCTGGCCCGCTTCGTGCCGATCATCCGCACCTTCGCGCCGATGGTCGCGGGCGCGACCGCGATGAAGTACCGCACCTTCCTGATGTTCAACATCATTGGCGGCGCCCTGTGGGGCGCGGGCGTCACGATCCTGGGTTACCAGCTCGGCCAGTTCGAGTTCATCAAGAACAACGTCGAGCCGATCTTCATCGGCATCGTCCTGATCTCCGTCATCCCGGTGATCTTCGAGGTCCTCAAGGGCCGCAAGGAGAAGAAGGCGGCGGCCGGCTCCGCGGAGCGCTCCGCCACCGGCGCCGGCGCCGGGGGGGGGGCCCCGGCCCCCCCCCCCCCCCGCGGGCGCCCCCCCCCCCGCGAAGCGGGCGCCCGCCGACCGCCAGCCGCCGCCCCCCGCGGGCCCGC
>NZ_JBHYVM010000031.1:33244-80855 GCF_042750105.1 Streptomyces sp. NPDC059443
TTTTTTGTTTTTTTTCCATTTTTTTTTTTTTCCTCTTGGGCCTCAGGTCGTCGCGGGGGTGGGCGGTCCCCGGGTCGCTCCCCTCCCCCGGCGCGGGCGCGGGGGGGGGCCCGCCGCCCCCGACCCCGCGCGGCGGCCGCCACGCGAAGCGCTAGGCGCGCACGCGGCTCCGTACGCCGGACGCCCCGTGGACCCGAACCGGTCCACGGGGCGTCCGCGTGTACGGGGCCGCGTGCGGCCGCTAGAAGCCGCGGGTGCGCTTCGCCGCGCCGCGTTTGGCGGCGCTGGCCGCGCCCGGGATCCGCATGAACAGGCGGGACATTTCCGAGCCGAGGTTGACGCCGATCGCGATGGCGAGGGCGATGGCCACGGCGTTCGTCAGCGAGGCCAGCCCTTCGTTCAGCCGGTTCTCGGCGATCAGCAGCAGCCCGTAGTACGTCGCCGAGCCGGGCAGCAGCGGGCCGATGGCCGCCGTGACGAAGGGCAGCGCCGAGGAGAGGCGGTGGCGGGACAGGAGCTGTCCGAAGAGGCCCACCAGCCCGGCCGCGATCGCGGTGGACGGCACCGCGGGGATCTTGCCGGCGTAGTGCAGGGCCCCGTAGACCACCCAGGCGATCCCGCCGTTCAGCGTCACGAACCACACGGTGGAACGTTCCTGCTGAAGCAGGATCGCGAACGTGAACACCAGAACCATCGAGGCGGCGATCTGGAGCACCGGCCGCTGGGCGATCTGGAGCACGTCCTCGGGCTGCGGATTGGAGCCGAACTGGAGGCCCATGTAGAGCACCACCAGCACGCCCATGATGATGCCGATGAAGAGGTACATCACCTCCAGCAGCCGGGCGGAGGCGGTGATGTAGTAGCCGGTCAGCCCGTCCTGCACGGCCGCGACCAGGGCCCGCCCCGGCAGCAGTGCGAACAGCCCACCGGTGATCACGGCGGAGGAGCGCACGTCGAGGTCGGTCAGCTTCAGGGCCACGCCCATCGCCGCCGGCGGCATCGCCGCGACCACGAACTGGTAGAACTCCGGCAGCCCGCGCCCCGCGCAGAACCAGGCCAGCCGGTCGCCGAGGATCGCGCCGAGTGCGGCTGCGAAGAACACGAGGACCCCGCCGCCGACCAGCGTGGAGGCCGCCCCCGCGAGCAGCCCGGCCGCGGCGGTGAGCATCCAGCCGGGGTACGGGTGCCGGTTGCGGCGGATCTCGGCGAGACGGCGGTACGCGTCCTCCAGCGAGATGTCGACCTCGTGCGCGCTGATGTCGTTGACGAGGCGGAAGACGGCCGAGAGCCGGTTGTAGTCGGTGCCGCGGCGCCGGACGGTGCGGTTCGCCGAGACCGGGTCGTCCACCAGGGAGGGCTGATAGGTGATCGACAGCATGGTGAAGGTGACGGTCGGCTCGCACCGGTCCAGCCCGTAGCTGCGGGAGACCGCGAACATCGCGGCCTCCACGTCCTCGGCCGCCTCACCGCCCGCGAGCAGCAGCTCGCCGATGCGCAGGGTCAGGTCGAGCACGCGGCCCACGGCGGGCCCGGTCTCCACGGCCTGCTTCTGCGAGACCTCCGGGACCGGCCGGACGTCGACCGGCATGCGCAGCATCGTGCGCATCCGGTCCTGCCACAGGGACTCGTTCATCCGGGTGACGGGGAACCCGGAGCCGGTGTAGGCCGGCGGGGACTGCGAGGCGCTGTAGGTGTGCGGGGTGGCGAAGGCGGAGCCCCCTTCGGGCTCGGGCTGCACCGGCTCCGCGGCCGCCGGACGGGCGAATTCCGAGGTGGGCTGGTCCTCCTCCGGGATGTCCGGCTCCATCCCGGGCGGAGGCGTGAAGGCGCTGCGCGCCTCGTCGGACTGGGGCTTCCTGTCCTCTGCCCCGTCGGCCTCCGCCACGCGTCCTCCAGTTCGTGATCACCCGGGTATCAGTATGCGGAACGCTTTGATCCGCGGCGATGCCGAGCCAAATCCAGCCTCGCCGGCGTTTGAGGCGCGGGGGTCCGGGGGCTGGCCCCCGTGCAGCGGACCCGCACCGGGACACGACAGCGGGCGGCACCCCCGAAGGGATACCGCCCGCGGTGTCAGGGAGGGCCGACGGGACTTCCCGCCCGCCCCGTTGCCCGGCGGAGCCTAGTGGTGGCCGCCCTGCGCCTCAAGACGCTTGAACGAGGCCTCGATCTCGGCCTCGGCCTCGGTGCGGCCGACCCAGTTCGCGCCCTCGACGGACTTGCCCGGCTCCAGGTCCTTGTAGACCTCGAAGAAGTGCTGGATCTCCAGGCGGTCGAACTCGGACACGTGGTGGATGTCGCGAAGGTGCTCCACGCGCGGGTCGGAGGCCGGCACGCACAGAAGCTTGGCGTCGCCGCCCGCCTCGTCCGTCATGTTGAACATGCCGATGGCGCGGCACTTGATCAGGCAGCCCGGGAAGGTCGGCTCGTCAAGGATGACCAGCGCGTCCAGCGGGTCGCCGTCCTCGCCGAGGGTGTTCTCGACGAAGCCGTAGTCGGCCGGGTAGCTGGTCGAGGTGAAGAGGCGACGGTCCAGGCGGATCCGGCCGGTCTCGTGGTCCACCTCGTACTTGTTCCGCGAACCCTTGGGGATCTCGATGGTGACGTCGAACTCCACGTCCTGCTCCTCCATGATCAGCTTCATTGCTTCGAGACTGCGTTGGTTCCACCGCGTGCGCGGCCGGCCCAGCCCTGTCGGGTGGGGTGCCATGCTCGCGGCGAGACGCAGTGGTTAAGTGTCCCTCACGCATATGTGTGATCGCGAAAGGGGCTGGTCCGAGGTGCCATTGGCCAAGACGTGGCAGCTCATCGCGGTGTCGGCCGTTACCGGCCTCGCCCTGTCGGCCGCGACGGTCGCCGCCGCCGGTCCATGGGACTCCGGTCAGCGTAAGGCCGAGCGGGACAGGGCCGCCTCCTGGAGCCGTACGGGTGGCGCAGATCACGGTGGGGACGGGGCCCGCGACCTGCCGCGGGCCGCCCCCAGCGCCCCCGGAGTGCTCGCCGCGGTCCGCTCCGCCGGAGCCGGCTCCGACGGTCAGACCGGAGCGGTGGACTCCGGGCCGCTCGGCGCCGCGCTGCGACCGCTGCTCGCCGACCCCGCGCTCGGGACCGTCCGCGCCGCCTCGGTGATCGACACCGCCACCGGCCGGGTGCTGTACGAAGCCGGGGCCGACCAGGCGATGACCCCCGCCTCCACCATCAAGATCGCCACGGCTTCGGCTGCGCTCGCCGCCCTCGGGCCCGACCACCGGATCCCCACCACCGTGGCCTCCGGAGCGGGCCCCGGCCGGATCGTCCTGGTCGGCGGCGGGGACCCCTCGCTCACCGCCAGGAAGAAGGCCCCGGCCGGCTCCGGCGGCAGCCTCGTCGCCCTGGCGGCCGACACCGCCCAGGCGCTCAAGGCCGCCGGCACCGACTCGGTGGTCCTCGGCTACGACGACTCCCTCTACACCGGCCCGGCCCGCCACCCGATCGGCGCCAACGACAACATCGCCCCGGTCACGGCCCTGACCGCCGATGAGGGCCGCACCGACGACTCCTTCTCCGGACCGGCCGGCCGCACCGACGACCCCTCCGGGGACACCGCCCGCGCCTTCGCCGCCCTCCTCAAGGAGCGCGGGATCCAGGTCACCGGCGAACCCGCCAAGGCCAAGGCCCCGGCGGGCGCGGCCCCGCTCGCCGTCACCCTCTCGACCCCGCTCGCCGGGCTCGTCGAGCGGATGCTGACCAACAGCGACAACGACATCGCCGAGGCGCTGGCCCGCCACACCGCCCTCGCCTCCGGGCAGCCCGCGAGCTTCGAAGGCGTGGAGAACGCCCTCGGCGCCAAGCTCGCCTCGCTCGGCATCGACACCTCCGGTACCCGCTTCGCCGACGGCAGCGGCCTCAACCGCGCCGACAAGGTCAGCGCCGGCCTGCTCACCGCCCTCCTCGCCAAAGCCGCCGACCCGCAGCGGCCCCAGCTCCGGCCCGTCCTCACCGGACTGCCCGTCGCCGGATTCACCGGGACCCTGCGCACCCGCAACGCCGGAACCTCCCCGGCGGCCGGCCTGCTCCGGGCCAAGACGGGCACCCTGACCGGCGTGAACTCCCTCGCCGGGACCGTCGTGGACCCCTCCGGCCGACTGCTGGCCTTCGCGTTCCTGACCGCGAACGCCGCCGACCCGGGCGCCGCCGAGAAGGGCCTCGACAAGCTCGCGGCGGCGGTGGCCACCGCCTCGTAGCCGGACCGCGTCCGTCTCCTAGGGGCTCCGCCGGCGCGCGAGTCCACGTACGGTTGACGCATGACGAGCATCGGTGGTGCGGAGATGGTCGACTGGAACCTCGCGGTGGCGACCGCGACCCGGCTGGTGCGGCCCGGCCCGGAGGTCAGCCGGGACGAGGCCCGGGCCGTCGTCGCGGAACTGCGCAGGCACGCCAAGACCTCCGAACGGCACGTGCGCGAGTTCACCCGGATGATGCCGGAGGGCATGACCCCGCCCGACACCCCCGTCCTCGTCGTGGACCGGGCCGGCTGGGTCAAGGCCAACGTGGCCGGCTTCCGCGAGCTCCTGGCCCCGCTGCTCGGCAAGATGCAGGACCGCCGCGCCGGCACCCCCGGCTCCGCCGTCCTCGGCGCCGTCGGCGGCAAGGTCACCGGTGTGGAGCTGGGCATGCTGCTGAGCTTCCTGGCCTCCCGCGTGCTCGGCCAGTACGAGACCTTCGCGCCCCCGGCCCTCGACCTGCCGGGCGCGGCGGGCGGCGGCCGGCTGCTGCTCGTCGCGCCGAACATCGTGCACGTGGAGCGGGAGCTGGAGGTGGACCCGCACGACTTCCGGCTCTGGGTCTGCCTGCACGAGGAGACGCACCGTACCCAGTTCACCGCCGTCCCGTGGCTCCGCGAGCACATCGAGGGCGAAATCCAGACGTTCCTCGGCGCCACCGAGATCGACCCCGCGACCGTGCTGGAGCGGCTGCGCGAAGCCGCCCAGTCCTTCGCCGGGGCCCGCCCCGAAGCGGAGCGCGGCGACGAGGGCCGCTCGCTGGTCGAGCTCGTCCAGACCCCCGAACAGCGCGAGGTGCTGGCCCGGCTCACGGCCGTGATGTCCCTGCTGGAGGGCCACGCCGACTTCGTCATGGACGGGGTCGGGCCCGCGGTGGTGCCCTCGGTCGCCGAAATCCGGGAGAAGTTCCAGCAGCGCCGGGCCAGCGGCGCGGGCCGCCTCGACGCCGCCCTGCGCAAACTGCTCGGCCTCGACGCGAAGCTGCGCCAGTACCGCGACGGCGAGCGGTTCGTGCGCGGGGTCGTCGGCCAGGTCGGCATGGAGGGCTTCAACCGGGTCTGGACCTCGCCGAACACCCTCCCCACCAAGGCGGAGATCGCCAAGCCCGCGGACTGGGTGGCCAGGGTGCACCGGAAGGGGAGCGAACCGAGCGAGCGGAGCGAACAAGCGTGACGCGAGAGGCGTGAAGATGTCCCTCTGGGGGAAACAGCGTCACCCGTCCGAGGGACCGTGGGGCGTGGAAGGGCGTGCGATGCTCAGGGAACGGCTCGGTTCTGTCACCATCATCGCACTCTGAGTGACAACCCCCGTTCTGCTCATGGACCGGGCCGGCCGGGCAGCAGCCCAGTGCACCACCCTCCCCCAACTTCACCGAAGGGCACCGGACATGGGTCCCCATCCTGCGGTCGCGGCGATACGCCTGGCGGTCCGCCGCGTACTCCACGACGTCCTCACCGACCTCACCGACCGTCCCGCCTCCGCCCCCGCTCCCCGAGTCGGCGGCGACCGCGGCGAACGGGGCCCCCGCGGCCTCCGCGGCCTTGAGGGGGGCGCCTTCCGCGACGGCCTCCCCGACAGTGCGCCGCTGGTCCTCGTCGCCTGCTCCGGCGGCGCCGACTCCATGGCGCTCGCCTCCGCCCTCGCCTTCGAGGCCCCCAAGCTCGGCATCCGGGCCGGCGGCATCACCGTCGACCACGGGCTCCAGGCCGGCTCCGACCTGCGCGCCGCCGAGGTGGTCACCCGCATGACCGCCCTGTGCCTCGACCCGGTCGAGGCCGTCGCCGTGCGCGTGGGCCGCGAAGGCGGACCCGAGGCCGCCGCCCGAGACGCCCGCTACGCGGCCCTGGACGAGGCCGCCGACCGCCTCGGCGCCGCCGCCGTGCTGCTCGGCCACACCCGCGACGACCAAGCCGAAACCGTCCTGCTGGGCCTCGCCCGCGGCTCCGGCATCCGCTCGCTCTCCGGCATGCCCGAGGTGTCGGGAGGTCCGGGCGCCTCCGGCCGCCGCCACCGCTACCGCCGCCCCTTCCTGCAAGTCGACCGGCAGACCGCCCGCAAGGCCTGCATGGTCCAGTCCCTCGCCGTCTGGGACGACCCGCACAACGCCGACCCCGCCTACACCCGCTCCCGGCTGCGCCACGAGGGACTGCCCGCCCTGGAGAAGGCGCTCGGCAAGGGAGTCGTGGAGGCGCTCGCCCGCACCGCCCAGCTCTCCCGCGACGACGCCGACGCCCTGGACGCCTGGGCCGCCGAGGCGGAGGGCCGCGTACGGGACGAGGACGGCCGCCTGGAGTGCGCCAAGCTGTACGCGCTGCCCCCGGCGGTACGCCGCCGGGTACTGCGCCGGGCCGTCGTCGCGGCCGGGTCTCCGGCCGGCTCCCTCTTCGCCCGCCACATCGAGGAAGTCGACCGGCTCATCACCGGTTGGCGCGGTCAAGGTGCCATCAACCTGCCCGGCCGGGTCGAGGCCCAGCGGCAGGGTGGCAGACTGGTCATCCGGCAGGGCTGATTGGTGCTGAAACACGGCTGAGTCCTCCGGGGTCACCCCCGGAGCCCCGGCCGCAAACGAAAGTGATGCGGGTGGACGAGAAGGACATGGGCAACGACCTCCAGTCGGTGCTCATCACCAAAGAAGAGATCGACGCGAAGCTGGCCGAGCTGGCCGCGAAGATCGACGCGGAGTACGCGGGCAAGGACCTGCTCATCGTCGGCGTCCTCAAGGGCGCGGTGATGGTGATGGCGGACCTGGCGCGCGCCTTGTCCACCCCGCTCACCATGGACTGGATGGCGGTGTCCTCGTACGGCGCCGGGACCCAGTCCTCGGGCGTGGTCCGGATCCTCAAGGACCTGGACACCGACATCAAGGACAAGCACGTCCTGATCGTCGAGGACATCATCGACTCCGGTCTGACGCTGTCCTGGCTGCTGTCGAACCTGGGCTCCCGCCAGCCGGCCTCCCTGGAGGTCGTCACGCTGCTTCGCAAGCCCGAGGCAGCGAAGGTCGCGATCGACGTGAAGTGGGTCGGCTTCGACATCCCGAACGAGTTCGTCGTCGGCTACGGCCTCGACTACGCGGAGAAGTACCGCAACCTGCCGTTCGTGGGCACGCTCGCCCCGCACGTCTACGGCGGCTGAACGCCCGTACCCGGCCGGGGTTCCGGCCGGATCCCGGCGGAGGAACTCTCCGCGCCGGGGAACCCTGGAACGATTCCCGCCGTTGGAGCATGGAAAGGCGGGTCTGTCAGCCGTCCCACGAGGCCGCGGGTGACAATACAGGGGTACATTCCGAAGAACAGTCTTTACTCACAGCAGCATTTACCTACGGGCAGGAGGGACGGGGTGCCTAGCGCCCCGTATGGATGGACGTGAAGCGATACTTCCGTGGGCCGGTCATGTGGATCGTGCTGGCCGTCCTCGCCGTGGTCGTGTTGATGAACGTCGTCGGCTCCGGCGGCGGCTACAAGTCGGTGGAGACCAGCGAGGTCATCAAGGCGATCAACAGTGGCCAGGTGCAGAGCGCCAAGCTCACCACCGGCGACAGCCAGATGGTCAAGATCGAGCTGAAGAAGGACCAGAAGCTCGGCGACAACGACGGCACCAAGTTCCAGGCCAACTACATCGGGGACCAGGGCGTACAGCTCGCCCAGAACCTCCAGACCAAGTACGAAGCCGGTCAGATCCCTGACGGATACTCCGTCACTCCGGACAAGACCAGCCCGTTCCTGAGCGTGCTGCTCTCGCTGCTGCCGTTCGTGCTCATCGTGGTCGTCTTCCTGTTCCTGATGAACCAGATGCAGGGCGGCGGCTCCCGGGTCATGCAGTTCGGGAAGTCCAAGGCCAAGCTCATCACCAAGGACACCCCGAAGACGACCTTCGCGGACGTCGC
Organism: Streptomyces sp. NPDC059443; assembly: GCF_042750105.1. Classification (NCBI taxonomy): domain Bacteria; kingdom Bacillati; phylum Actinomycetota; class Actinomycetes; order Kitasatosporales; family Streptomycetaceae; genus Streptomyces; species Streptomyces sp. NPDC059443. The sequence continues at coordinate 41,390 of NZ_JBHYVM010000031.1, forward strand.
GGGCTCGGACGAGGCCGTCGAGGAACTCCACGAGATCAAGGAGTTCCTCCAGGAGCCGGCGAAGTTCCAGGCCGTCGGCGCCAAGATCCCCAAGGGTGTGCTGCTGTACGGCCCGCCCGGCACCGGAAAGACCCTGCTCGCGCGTGCCGTCGCGGGCGAGGCCGGTGTCCCCTTCTACTCGATCTCCGGTTCCGACTTCGTCGAGATGTTCGTCGGTGTCGGTGCCTCGCGCGTCCGCGACCTGTTCGAGCAGGCCAAGGCCAACGCGCCGGCGATCGTCTTCGTCGACGAGATCGACGCCGTCGGCCGGCACCGCGGTGCGGGCCTCGGCGGCGGTCACGACGAGCGCGAGCAGACCCTCAACCAGCTGCTGGTCGAGATGGACGGCTTCGACGTGAAGGGCGGCGTCATCCTGATCGCCGCCACGAACCGTCCGGACATCCTCGACCCGGCCCTCCTGCGCCCCGGCCGCTTCGACCGCCAGATCGCGGTCGACCGTCCGGACATGCAGGGCCGTCTGGAGATCCTCAAGGTCCACCAGAAGGGCAAGCCGGTCGCCCCGGACGTCGACCTCTCGGCCGTCGCCCGCCGCACCCCCGGCTTCACCGGTGCCGATCTGGCGAACGTCCTGAACGAGGCGGCCCTGCTGACCGCCCGCTCGGACATGAAGCTGATCGACAACCACATGCTGGACGAGGCGATCGACCGCGTCGTGGCGGGTCCGCAGAAGCGGACCCGGATCATGTCGGACCGGGAAAAGAAGATCACCGCGTACCACGAGGGCGGCCACGCCCTGGTCGCGGCGGCTTCCCCGAACTCCGACCCGGTCCACAAGATCACGATCCTGTCCCGCGGCCGGGCCCTGGGCTACACCATGGTCCTGCCCGACGAGGACAAGTACTCGACCACGCGCAACGAGATGCTCGACCAGCTGGCGTACATGCTGGGTGGGCGTGCGGCCGAGGAACTGGTCTTCCACGACCCGACCACGGGCGCCGCGAACGACATCGAGAAGGCCACGGCAACGGCCCGCGCGATGGTCACCCAGTACGGCATGACCGAGCGCCTCGGCGCGATCAAGTTCGGCGGGGACAACACCGAGCCGTTCCTGGGACGCGAGATGTCGCACCCGAGGGACTACTCGGAGGAGGTCGCGGCGCTGGTCGACGAAGAGGTCAAGAAGCTCATCGAGACCGCGCACAACGAGGCCTGGGAAATCCTGGTCGAGAACCGCGACGTGCTCGACAACCTGGTCCTCGCCCTCCTTGAGAAGGAGACGCTCAACAAGGAGCAGATCGCCGAGGTCTTCTCGACGATCGTGAAGCGCCCGGCCCGCCCGGCGTGGACCGGCTCCTCGCACCGCACCCCGTCGACCCGTCCGCCGGTGCTCTCTCCCAAGGAGCTCCAGCTGACGAACTCGGCGAACGGCACGTCGGCGGCGTCCTCGACCGCCGTGTCGGTGGAGAAGGCCCCGGAGCCCTCCCCGGAAGACCGTTCCGAGTAGTTTGCGGACGACCCTCCCGGAATGGATGCCGCGCCCCCCAGGTTCTAGCCTGGGGGGCGCGGCACTTTCACGTGCCCGCGTGTAGGCACACAGGAACGAGGAAGAGATGACCGACCCAGTGACCCTGACCGGTGGCGAGGGCACGATCGGCGAGTTCGACGAGAAGCGCGCCGAGGCGGCCGTCCGCGAGCTCCTGATAGCGGTCGGCGAGGACCCGGACCGCGAGGGACTCCTTGAGACGCCGGCGCGGGTGGCGCGGGCGTACCGGGAGATATTCGGGGGTCTGTGGCAGAAGCCCGAAGAGGTGCTGACCACGACGTTCGACCTCGGCCACGACGAGATGGTCCTGGTGAAGGACATCGAAGTCATGAGTTCCTGTGAACATCACCTGGTGCCATTTGTCGGAGTTGCCCATGTTGGGTACATTCCGTCCGTTGACGGCAAGATCACTGGCCTGTCGAAGCTTGCCCGCCTGGTGGACGTGTTCGCCCGTCGCCCCCAGGTCCAGGAACGGCTGACCACCCAGATCGCCGACTCCCTGATGGAGATCCTGGAGCCGCGCGGGGTCATCGTGGTCATCGAGTGCGAGCACATGTGCATGACCATGCGCGGTGTCCGCAAGCCCGGCGCGAAGACCATCACCTCGGCCGTCCGCGGCCAGCTCCGTGACCCCGCGACCCGCAGCGAGGCGATGAGCCTGATCATCGCGCGCTAGCCGGATTGTCAGACCCGCCCGATAATGTCCTTGACCAGGTGATTTCACTTGGTCAGGGGGCGGGATGGGCGGGCTGCCGAGCAAGCAAATGGTGAACGGCGTGGGTGGGGCGGCTCAGGCGAGAACCGTGAGTGTGGGCGACCGGCTCTGGACGCTGGACGGGGACAGGACAGTACACACGTCCGTCCGGCGGGTGACGGCTGTGAAGGCTCGCGAGGTCGTGGACGTGGTCACGGACGGGAAGACGTTCACCGTGGCGCCGGACCAGTTGCTGAGTACGGGCGACGGGTGGATTCCGGCCGGAGACGCCGCAGGCGGCGTCCTGGCCTGGAGCCGTCCGGCTTCCTCCAGCGCGACGTTCCCGGATTCCGGGTGCGCGTGGTCTCCTCGTACCTTGCGGACGTCCTACGGCAGTACGTGGGGGGCGACGCACACCACATGCGGCAGGGCTTTCCACGCGTCGTGCTCAGGGACCTTGCCACGTTCGAAGGTTTCCTGGACGGATATGCGGACGGCGACGGCTGCCGCATCAAACGCTGGGACGCGCGGATGATCACCAGCGCCAATGTTCCGTTCTTGGCGGAGTTGGCCACGATCATTGGCGCCCGCTTCACCCCGCTGAGCGGGAAGGTATCGCAGCTGGTCGTCACCGACCGCTGGCAGCAGCGCGGCACTTTCGTGGCGGAGGAGCATGCCACGTACCTCGTGGAGCGGCTGTCGGCGACGGTAGCCGAGGTCCGGCACCACACCGCCACCGGGGCGAAGCCCTTCACGCTCTACACCTACGGCCTCGACCCCCACCCCGGATTCCTGGTGAACGGGCACCTGGTGCGTGCCCCCGGGTGACCGGTCAGGCGCGGGCTGCGGACTCGGGGCCCGTGTCTTCGTCGTCCGGGAGTTTCAGGACGTGTTCCAGGAAGAGGGCCGCGGCGATGACGGCCGCGCCCGTCAGGACCGAGAAGCCGGCGTACCAGGTCTGGTCGCGGCGGGCCGGGACGTCCAGGGCGGTGGTCAGGAGGAAGACTCCGACGCCGCCGTAGGCGCCCGCGACCAGGGCCGCGACCAGGGCGCTGGACTGGCCGAAGACCAGCGCGCGGGCCGCCATCAGCGGCTCCACGCCCTTGGCGCCCGGCACGCGCTCGCGCTGGGCCTTCAGACGGGCGCGCAGGGAGAGGGCCGTGGCCAGCAGGACCACCGCGATGGCCCCGAGCACGATCGGTGCGGCGAGCGGGACGCCCGGCAGGGAGCCGTAGGAGTTCCACAGTCGCGCGCCGGCCCACGACAGGACCCCGGCGACCGCGAAGATGCCCGCCAGGACCGCCGGCCTCAGTTGCTTCACGTGCGCCTCTCCCCGCTCCCGCTCGCCGTCTGTACCTGGTGATCTTAAGTGTTCGGACCGGCGGGGGCCGGTTACTCCGGGAGCCGCAGTTCCAGGTCCTGGCGGCGCGTGACGCCCGTCAGGCCCACGGAGGCCAGCAGCGCGGCGACCGGCCCGTGGCCCGGGATCTGCGCCTCGGGGTCGATGTCGTGCCAGGGGGCCAGCACGAAGGCGCGCTGGTGGGCGCGCGGGTGCGGGAGGGTGAGGACGGGGTCGGCGGAGACCACGTCGGCGTACGCGATGATGTCGACGTCGATCGTGCGGGGACCCCAGCGCTCCTCGCGGACGCGGTCGAAGGCCTCTTCGATGGCGTGGGCGCGCTCCAGCAGGGAGCTGGGCGGCAGGGTGGTCTTCACCGAGATGACGGCGTTGAAGTACGAGGGCTGCGAGCCCGGGTCCACGCCCCAGGGTGCGGTCTCGTAGACCGGGGAGACGGCCTTGACCCGCAGGCCCGGGGTGTCGCCGAGGGCGTCGATGGCGCCCTGGAGGGTCTCCAGCCGGTTGCCGAGGTTCGCGCCGAGCGCGACGACGGCCCACTTGGGGTTGGACAGGGTGGTGTCCGCGGCGTCGACGGCTTCGACGACGGAGGCGGGTACCGGCTGGACGGTGGGGTCGCTCTGGGCGTTCATTCCGTTGTTCATGCGCGGCTCCGGGTGATCGTGATGGTCACGTCGTCGAAGGGCACGGTGATCGGCGCGTCCGGTTTGTGGACGACGACCTCCACCTGTGCGACGGCCTCGTGCTTGAGGCACTGCTGGGCGATCCGCTCGGCGAGGGTCTCGATCAGATCGACCGGCTCTCCCTGGACCACGTGGACGACCTCTTCGGCGACGACCCCGTAGTGCACGGTCTTCGCCAGGTCGTCGCCGGCCGCCGCCGGTCGGGTGTCGAGGTGCAGCACCAGGTCGACGATGAAGGTCTGGCCTTCCTCGCGCTCCCGGGGGAAGACGCCGTGGTGCCCGCGAGCCTTGAGGCCGCGCAGCGCGACACGATCCACGCGAATCACTCCTGCTTTTCGTAGGTTCTTCCGGTCCGGGACTCCCCGGATCCATGGGCCTACGCCGAGTGCGGTCGGCGTCGTCCATCTTCGAATTTACCTGCGAAATACTCCGGACCCCGACGGAGGGGTCAGGAGGGCTCCTCCTCTTCGTCCTCATCGGAGTCCGTGAGCACGGGAGAACCGTGGTGTGACCACAGCCGCCAGCCCTCCGATGTGCGTCGGAACACATTCGTGGCGACGACGAGCTGCCCGACGAGCGGACCCAGTTCCCCGCTGTCCTCGGCGGGCCCGCCGCTGAGGATGTTCTCCGTGCACGTCACCAGTGCGGTGTCGCCGATGACGGCGACCTTGGTGTCGGTGAGGAAGAACTGGATGTACTCGGTGTGGGACATGATCAGCGCGTACGAGCGCAGCACCTCGCCGCGTCCCGAGAGCACCGGCCAGCCCGGATGCACGCAGGAGATCTCGTCTTCGAGCCAGAGCGCCGACAGTGCGTCGAAGTCCCCCCGCTCCATGGCCTCGTAGAAGGCCGTGTTGACCTCTTCGACGGCTTCGATGTCGGTACGGCTCACCTTGCCCCTTCCTCGGTGCTACGGGTGGTACCCAGTGCCCCTTCCACGGCGCGGGCCACCCGAACCGCGTCGGCGCTCGCCCGTACCTCGTGGACCCGTACGGCCCAGGCGCCCTGGTGGGCGGCGATCGCGGTGACGGCCGCGGTGGCGGCGTCGCGTTCGCGGGCGGGCGGCGGGGAGGCGTCGTCGGCGCCGGCCAGCACCCGGCCGAGGAAACGCTTCCGCGAGGCGGCCACGAGCAGCGGGAAGCCCAGTGCGCGCAGCTCGGAGAGGTGGGCCACGAGGGCCAGGTCGTGCTCGGCGTTCTTGGCGAAGCCCAGACCGGGGTCGACGAGGATCCGCCCGGGGGAGATCCCGCCGGACACCACGGCGTCGATGCGGGAGCGCAGCTCGGCGGTGACCTCGGCGAGGACGTCCTCGTAGACGGCGAGGCTGTTCATGCCGTCGCTGAAGCCGCGCCAGTGCATGACGACGAACGGCACCTCCGCGGCGGCCACGGCCGGGATCATGCCCGGGTCGGCCAGCCCGCCGCTGACGTCGTTGACCAGCACCGCGCCGGCGGCGACGGCCTGCGCGGCGACGGAGGCGCGCATGGTGTCCACGGAGACGGCCACGCCCTCGGAGGCGAGGCCCCGCACGACGGGGACCACCCGGCGCAGCTCCTCCTCCTCGTCGACGCGGGAGGCGCCGGGGCGGGTGGACTCGCCGCCGACGTCCACGAGGTCGGCGCCCTGGGCGACGAGGTCGAGGCCGCGCTTGACGGCCGCGGTGGTGTCGAACCAGCGGCCGCCGTCGGAGAAGGAGTCGGGGGTGACGTTGACGACGCCCATGACCCCGCAGCGGTCCCATTCCGGGAGCCCTGTGACCCGGCCCCGGCCGGCGCCCGCGTGCTTCGTGTTCATGGGTCCAGGGTATGGGTTGCCCCGGATACGGCGGGGCCCCCGCAGCCGGGCGGCTGCGGGGGCCCTGGACGGCGTACGGGGGCTCGCGTACGGGGGCTCAGGCGGCCCGGACCTTGCGGTCGGCCTGGGCGGGCACCGAGTGCGCGTGGTCGTGCGTGGAGTGGTGCGCGCAGGTGTGGACCGGCTTGGGCCGACGGCGGCTGGCGAACAGGCGGGGCAGGGCCAGCGTCACGAAGCCCTCGGCCTGCATCACGGCGAAGCCGATGCGGGGCAGGTCGCGGCTGTTGCGGTAGACCATGAAGCGCGGCTCCCAGCGGGGGCGGAACTTCTCGTTGAACTTGTACAGCGACTCGATCTGGAACCAGCGCGACAGGAAGACCAGCAGGCCGCGCCACATCCGCAGCACCGGGCCGGCGCCGATCTTCTCGCCGCGGGCGAGCGCCGCGCGGAACATCGCGAAGTTCAGCGAGACCTTCTCGATGCCGAGCGCCGGGGCGGCCTCCAGGGAGGCGACGATCAGCAGCTCGTTCATGCCGGGGTCGGCGGCGCGGTCGCGGCGCATCAGCTCCAGCGACATGCCGTCCTTGCCCCACGGGACGAAGTGCAGGACGGCCTTGAGGTCGCGGTACGGGCTGGTGTCGCCCTCCTCCACGCGGTGCGCGGTGGCGATGAAGCAGTCGCCGTCGCCCTCCTCGCCGACCCGGCCCAGGGCCATGGAGAAGCCGCGCTCGGTGTCGGTGCCGCGCCAGGCCTCGGCCGCGCCGCGGACCTGCTCCAGCTCCTCCTCGGTGAGCTCGCTGACCCGGCGGACCTTGGTGGTGTAGCCGTTGCGCTCGATGCGCTTCACCATCTGGCGGACGTTGCGCATGGGCCGGCCGGCGAGGGAGAAGTCTTTGACGTCGACGATCGCCTCGTCGCCGAGCTCCAGGGCGTCCAGGCCGGTCTCGCGGGTCCAGACCTCGCCGCCGGTCTCGCTGCAGCCGACGACGGCGGGGGTCCAGGAGTGGGCCTTGGCCTCCTCCATGAACCGCTCGATGGCGCCGGGCCAGGCCTCGACGTCGCCGACCGGGTCGCCGGAGGCGAGCATCACGCCGGAGACGACGCGGTAGGTGACGGCGGCCTTGCCGCTGGGGGAGAAGACGACGGCCTTGTCGCGGCGGAGCGCGAAGTGGCCCAGGGAGTCGCGGCCGCCGTGCTTGGCGAGCAGCTCGCGCAGCTTGGTCTCGTCGTCGGCGGTCAGCCGGGCGGCCGGGTGCTCGGGGCGGAAGGCCAGGTAGATGGTGGTGACGGCGGTCAGCATGCCGAGGGCGCCGAGCGAGTAGCCGACGGTCCAGGACACCCGGCCTGCGTAGTCGACGGGGCCCTCGAAGCCGAAGAGCCCGTAGACGACGTGGCTGATCTGCTCATAAACACCCGGATTGCCGACGACCTTGCCGGGGTGCGAGTTGACGATGACCAGGCCGAGGCCGATGGACCCCGCACTCATCAGCACGAAGTTCGCGAGCGCCTTCCAGCGGCTGCGCGGGTCCGGGAGCGCCTTGAATTCACTCTGGTGGCGCAGCAGGAGTCCCAGCAGCACCGCCGCGATGACCACGCCGATGATGGAGTGGCGGTACGCGAACTGCGCCACGGCCCCGGCGGGCAGCAGCACGACGGAGGCCCGCCAGGCCCGCCGCTTGCGGCGCTTGAGCCCGTGGGCCAGCAGCAGGATGAGTACGCCCGCGCTGATGGCCAGGGCCGCGGCGAAGGGGCCGAGGGAACCCGGAAGCACCTCGGTCACGGCATGGATGCGGCTGTGCCTGAAGCGGGGGAAGACCCCCGCGGCGATGTCGAGCAGGCCGACGACCATGACGGCCGTACCCACCAGACCCGGGACGGACTCCGGTCGTGGGCCCCGGAAGATTCGGCGGACCCGCTCCGGAACCTGTCCCGACTTATCGCCATCTATCCTGCTAGACATCGCTTCCCGTTGCTCCGCGAGAGATCATGTGGCCGAAGGCCGCGACAGCCTCCGGTGTGTGGTGCGTCCCCTAGGACGACATCGAGGGGGAGCGGGTTCACTCATCCGTCGAGAAAAAACTAGTCCTGCCATAGAAAGTCGACTGACTGCTCATGGGTCTCACCAGTAATACGGTCCTGGCGCTGGCCATCATCGCCGGTGTGCTGCTCTTCGCGGCCACGGTGTGGTTCTGGCCGAAGCTCTCGGGCCGCTCCTGGCGCTCGGTCCTCGGCCGTATCGGCCTCCTCCTGGCGACGCAGCTGGCGCTGTTCTCGGCGGTGGGTCTCGCGGCCAACAAGTCCTTCCTCTTCTACGGGTCCTGGGCCGACCTCTTCGGCCAGGAGACGTCGATCGGCAAGGTGGTCGACCGCGGCATGAGCAGCGCCGACATCAAGGTCGTCGACAAGCAGAAGCTGGACGTCCCCGGCGGCGCCAAGCCGCAGGTCGCCGGACAGATCCTCAAGGTCGCCATAACGGGCCAGAAGTCGAAGATAACGAGTCCCGGGTACGTGTGGCTGCCGCCGGAGTACTTCCAGCCGCAGCACAAGGACCAGAACTTCCCGGCCTCCATCGTCCTCACGGGCTACCCGGGAACGGCCGAAAACCTGATCAAAGGGCTGAACTACCCGATGACGGCCTTCAAGGAGTCCAAAGCGGGCAAGATGAAGCCGATGATCCTGGTCATGCTCCGCCCGACGGTGGCGCCCCCGCGCGACACCGAGTGCGTGGACATCCCCGACGGCCCGCAGACGGAGACCTTCTTCGCCAAGGACCTGCCGCAGGCCATCACGGACACCTTCCGGGTCGGCAAGAAGCCGCAGAACATGGGCTTCATCGGCAACTCCACCGGCGGCTACTGCGCCCTGAAGATCGCCGCCCACTACCCGGAGACCTTCGGCGCCGCCGCGGGTCTGTCCGCGTACTACGAGGCCGCGGACGACGCGACGACCGGCGACCTGTTCCACGGGGACGCGAAGCTGAAGGCGCGCGCGAACGTCCTGGAGTCGATCAAGGCGAAGAAGCCGACCGGCACGTCCTTCCTGGTCACCAGCAGCGAGAAGGGCGAGCCGAACCTCGCGGACACCCGGAAGTTCGTCAAGCTGGTCAAGGCCCCGGACCGGGTCTCGTCGATCATCCTCGACAGCGGCGGCCACAACTTCAACACGTGGCGCCGCGAGATCCCGCCGATGCTGGTGTGGATGAGCGACCGCATCCAGGCCTGAGGAGCGGGAGGCGCTCACGCCTCCTGGAGCTGGGCCCGGCGCAGCGCCCGGTGGACCCCCTCCGGGGTGAGTACGCCGACCAGCGCGCCGGAGTCCGGATCCGTGACCCCGATCCGGCCCGAGTCCTCCTGGAGCAGCAGCGCGAGCGCCTCGCGCAGCGTCGCCCCCAGCGCCACCGCGGCGGTGGGGGCTTTTGCGTCCGCCGCCGCGAGGTCCGCCGCCGCCACCAGGGTGACGGAGAGCCGCTTGAGCCCCCGGTCGGCGCCGACGAAGCCGGCCACGTACTCCGTGGCCGGAGCGGCCAGCACCTGGGCCGGGCGGGCGAGCTGCTCGATGGTGCCCGCTCCGTAGACCGCGATGCGGTCCCCGAGCCGGATGGCCTCCTCCAGATCGTGCGTGACCAGCAGGATCGTCTTGCGCACCGTCTTCTGGAGGGCCAGGAACTCGTTCTGGAGCCGTTCGCGCACCACCGGGTCCACCGCGCCGAACGGCTCGTCCATCAGCAGCACCGGCGGATCCGCGGCGAGCGCGCGGGCCACGCCGACGCGCTGGCGCTGCCCGCCGGACAGCTGCTCCGGGTAGCGGCCCCCGTAGACGGCCGGATCCAGCCCCACCAGTTCGAGGAGTTCGGCGGCCCGCGCGCGGGCCTTGGCCTTGGGGGTGCCGATCAGCTGCGGCACGGTGGCCGTGTTCTCCAGCACCGTCTTGTGCGGGAACAGCCCGACCTGCTGGATGACGTACCCGATGCGGCGGCGCAGTTCGACGGGATCGGCGGCCGCGATGTCCTCGCCGTTCAGCAGGATCCGGCCGGAAGTCGGCTCGATGAGCCGGTTGACCATTTTCATCGTGGTCGTCTTGCCGCAGCCGGACGGGCCCACCAGGGTGACCAGTTCCCCCTCCGCGACCTCGAAGGACAGGTCCGCGACGGCCGTCGTCCCGTCGGGGTACCGCTTGGTCACTTGCTCGAATCGGATCACATCGACATCCTTCCCTACCCGCACAGCCGGTTTGTAAAGGGTGTGTTGCCCGCGTGCGAAGGTTTCCGGCCATTGACGGTGGCGGGGGTTATGGTCGCTGTACGTACGTTCGGTGACGGGGGGTGAGGAACGGATGGCCGGGCAGAGCTGCCTGGTGGCGAACGACTGGATCTGCTGGGAGTACGTCACGTCCCGGTCCCAGGAGCTCACCGACGCCACCCTCGAACACGTCTGGATCACGGGCGTGTCGGTTCTGATCGGCCTGGCCGTGTCCGTCCCGCTCGCCCTGCTGGCCCGCCGCGGCCGCCGCTGGGCGGCCCCCGTGCTCGGCATCACCACCCTGCTCTACACGATCCCCTCGCTCGCCATGTTCTCCCTGCTGCTGCCGGTGTTCGGCCTCTCGGCGGCCCTCGTGGTGACCGGCCTGGTCCTGTACTCGCTGACCATCCTGGTCCGCAACGTGCTGGCCGGCCTGGAAGCCGTCCCCGAGGAGGTACGGGAAGCCGCGCGCGGGATGGGATACGGGCCGGGCCGGCTGCTGTGGCAGGTCGAACTGCCGCTGGCGCTGCCCGCCCTGCTGGCCGGCGTCCGGATCGCCACCGTCTCCACGGTCGCGCTGACCACCGTCGGCTCCATCGTGGGCAAGGGCGGCCTCGGCAATCTCATCGCACCCGCCGTGAACAGCTCCTTCAAGGCCCAGGTGCTCACCGCCTCGGTGCTGTGCGTGCTGCTCGCGCTGGCCGCCGACCTGGCTCTGCTCGGCGTCCAGCGGCTGCTCACGCCCTGGACGCGGGCGGCGCGCGCGAACGGGGAGGGCTGATGGGAGTGCTGGGACAGGCCTGGGACTGGCTGGCGGACGGCGCCCACTGGTCCGGGGAGAGCGGGGTCTGGCACCGCCTGGGCGAGCACGTGTACGTCAGCGGCATCGCCCTGGCCCTGGCCTGCGCGGTGGCCCTCCCGACCGGGCTGTGGCTCGGCCACCTGGGCAAGGGCGGCGGCCTCGCCGTCAACGTCTCCAACATCGGCCGGGCCGTCCCGGTCTTCGCCGTGCTGGCGCTGTTCATGGTCTCCCCGCTGCGCAACGCCGGGTACGTGCCCACCATCGCCGCGCTGGTCCTCTTCGCGATCCCGCCGCTGCTGACCAACGCCTACGTGGGCATGCGCGAGGTCGACCGCTCGGTGGTGGAGGCCGCGCGGGGCATGGGCATGTCCGGCGGCCAGCTCTTCTGGCGGGTGGAACTGCCGCTCGCGCGCGCTCTGGTGATGACGGGTCTGCGCTCGGGCGCCGTCCAGGTCATCGCCACGGCCACCATCGCCGCGATGGTCGGCCAGGGCGGCCTCGGCCGGATCATCACCGCCGGCTTCAACACGTACAACACCCCGCAGGTGGTCGCGGGCGCCCTGCTGGTCGCGGCACTGGCCCTGCTGGTGGAGGGCGCGCTCGTCGCGGCCGACCGGCTGCTCCCGGGCGCTGCCGCCCGCTGACCCCGCGCCCCCTGCCCGTCCGGCGGCCGCCCGCCGGCTTCCCGGACTCGACTTCCCGGACTCGACTTCCCCGTTTTCCCCGAAGGAGCAGACAGATGAGCAAGTCCACGCGCGTCCTCGGCGCGGCCCTGGGGGCCGTCGCCCTGACCGCCTCGCTCACCGCGTGCGGTGGCGACAGCCTGGAGAAGTCCAAGGACGGCGGCTCCTCCTCCGCGCCGGCCTCGGCCGAGGGCGGCAAGGGCGGCAAGCTGGTGATCGGCGCGGCCGGTTTCACCGAGTCCAACGTCCTGGCCGAGCTGTACGCGCAGGTCCTCAAGGACGCCGGTTACTCGACCTCGATCACCACGGTCAACAACCGCGAGCTGTACGAGCCCTCGCTGGAGAAGGGCGAGATCGACGTGGTCCCGGAGTACGCGGCCACCCTCGCCGAGTTCCTCAACGCCAAGGTGAACGGCGCGAAGGCGCCCACCGACAAGCCGGTCGCGTCGAGCGACGTGGCGGCCACCGTGGCGGCCCTGGACAAGCTGGCGGCCCCGCTGGGCCTGAAGGCGCTGCCGGCAGGCTCGGCAGTCGACCAGAACGCCTTCGCGGTGAGCAAGGAATTCGCCCAGAAGAACAATCTCAAGACCCTTTCCGACCTCGGTAGGTCCGGTCTCAAGGTGAAGATCGCGGCGGGCGACGAATGCTCCGTACGGCCCTTCTGCGCGCCCGGCTTGCAGAAGACATACGGAATCGAAGTTTCCGGTATTGACCCGAAGGGCGTCGGAACCCCCCAGGCCAAGCAGGCGGTCAAGGACGGCGCGGACCAACTGGTCCTCACCACCACCACGGACGCCACGCTCGACAGCTTCGGCCTGGTCCTGCTGGAGGACGACAAGAAGCTCCAGAACGCCGACAACGTCCTCCCGGTCGTCAATGCCAAGGATGCCGGAGCCCCGGAGATCGCGGCCGCCCTCGACAAGATCACCAAGGCCCTGACGACCGCCGATCTGGTCGAGTTGAACCGGAAGGTCGACGCCGAGCGCGCCAAGCCGGCGGATGTCGCGAAGGCCTACCTGGAGTCCAAGGGACTGGTGAAGAAGTAGGAGTTGGGCCTTTGGTGTGGAAAGTCGAGTGGGGTAACGGGTAACTGCTCGGAAACAGATTGCCGGGCGGCTACCCAACACCCTGTCCACGCCCTGTAAATTTCAGGCCATGCCCCGTGGACGCCACCGAAATCCCGAACCTCTTCACCGGCTGCTCACGCCGACGACCGTGGCCGGTGTGTCCGCCGCCGGCGCCGCGGCGGCCTGGCTGCTCGCGGAACCGATGGCGCTGCGGCTGCTCGTCGCGCTCACCGCGGCAGCCGGGGTCGCCGGGGCCGTCGTCATGCGGTCCTGGGACCGCGCGGCCGGACGCCGGGTCGCGGAGCTCGGGCGCGAGCGGGTCAAGGACGAGTGGCGCACCGAAGAGCGGATAGCCGAGCTCGAATCCGACCTCGAAGAGGCTCGGGTGCTGCGCGGCAAGCTCGACGCCAAGCTGCGGGCCAAGCGGGTCGAACTCGCGGGCCTGCGCGGCGAGCACGCGGCGCTGCTGCGGCGCTACGCCACCGCCGAGACCGAGCGGGCGAGCGCCCTGGAGCGCCGCCGGCTGCTCGCCATCGAGGCCGCCGCCGCGCCGGCCCCCGTGGCGCCCAAGGAGCTTCCGGCCGTCTCCGAGGAGCGCACCTCGGCCGGCGCGCCCACCACGGTCGGCTTCGCCCGCGCCAACGCCGCGCTGGTGGCGCTGGCCCGCAAGACGCAGGCGCCCGCGACCCCTGCGGTTCCCGCGGCCCCCTCGGCCCGCGCGGTGTCCGCCGCGCCCGCGCCGGCGCAGGAGGCGCACGCCCGACCCGCGCTCGCCGGTCCCGCGCCCGCAGGTCCCGCTCCCGTCGGTCCGGCCGCCGCCGTCCCGGCGCGGCGCCTCGCGGCCGCGGTGGCCCCGTACTCCCAGCAGCGCCGTCCCGCCTCGCGCGTCGAGGGCGGCTTCGACTTCTTCGGCACGAAGACCGCGGCGCAGGCCCGCGCGGTCATCGAGTCCGTCCAGAACGAGGACCTGGCCGACGTGGTCGGCGCGGAGGTCCTCGCGGCGCACAAAGCGGAGTCCGCGCAGGGCGGCGTGGAGCCGCCCGTCAAGGAACAGGGCTTCAAGCCGGCCACCGCCGAACAGCGCGCCGTGGGCCAGGTCATCGACCTGACGGCCCACGACGAGACGGAGCCGATCGACGTGGCGCAGCTGCGGACCGCGATCTCCTAAGTACCGCGATCTCCTGGCACCGCCTCACCAGTGCTGTAGCCGGGCATTCGGACGGCTCAGCGCAGGCTGTCGAACCAGCGGACCGCCTGCGGGGCGGAGCGGACCGCCGTGACCACGTGGGTGGCGTCCGCCCCCTGGTCCACGACGGTCGCGCGGACCCCGTGCCGGGCCAGGTCGGCCGCGCAGGCCCGGGCGTTGGCTACGGGGACGTCCGTGTCGCCCGCGCCCGCGTAGAGGCGCACGGGGACGGCGGGCTTCCAGTCGCAGCTGCCGTCGTTCGCGACCAGGGCCGTACGGAAGGCTCCGCGCGGATCGCGGAGGTTCGCGGCCCACTCCGGGGTGAGCAGCTCGTCGGGGGTGGCGGGGAGACCCGCGACGATCTCCTCCTCCGTGTGGTTCCCGTCGAACAGGTTTTCCACAGCCTGTGCGTACGGTGCGCGGAACACCTCCGCCGGGTCCTTGTAGAGCGGGTGCAGGCGGTTCTGCGCGGTCAGGAAGTAGGAGAGGTAGAAGACGGCCGTCCTCGGCTCGACACGGCCGTCGACGATCCCGGGGATCTCCGAGCCCGACAGATCGTACGGTCCGGCCATGGGCGCGAGCGCACGCAGCCGGAAGCCGTCGCGGCCCCGGGACAGCTCGCGGCCCAGCGCCATGGCGACCTGGCCGCCCTGGGAGAAGCCGGTCGCGTACACGTCCCGGGTGACGGGCCGGCCGAGCCGCTCGGCGGCGCTGCGGGTGGCCTTGAGCATGTCCACGGACGCGGTGACGGCGGACGCGGTGTCCATGTACGGGTGATTGCCGGGCCCGCCGCCGAGGCCGAGGTAGTCGGGGGCGGAGACGGCACGGCCGGCGGCGGCGTGCAGGTACGGGGTGAGCCGGTTGTCCCCGGGGCCGCCCGAGGGGGCGGAGGCGCGGTACGCGACCGTGCCGTGGGTGTCGGAGACCAGGTCGAGGCGGGCGGGTCCGCCGGATCTACCGGGTCCGCGCCGGGGAAGGACCAGGAGCCCAGTGGCGGTGGTGGGGTGGCCCTGGGGGTCGACGGTGGCGTAGGTGAGCCGGTGGGCGGTGATTCCGTAGCGGACGGTCGATCCGTCGATGCCGAGCTCGGAGAGCCTGGAGACGACCTCGTCGCGGGTCAGGGTCTCCACGGGGGTGACGGAGATCAGGCGGCCGCGGGTTCGCTGTGTGGCGTCGGCGTGGCCACCGTCGGCGTGGGTGCCGGTGCCGCTGCCTGCGGCGGCGTAGGCCGGGGCGGCGAGGCCGCCGAGGACGGCGGTGAGGGCCACGGCCGCTGCGCCGCGGCGCAGCCACTGGCGGCGGCCGTGCCGCTGCCTGCCCGTCGGCTCGTTCGCCGGGGTGCTCGGTGTGGTGTTCGTCGGTGTGATCATCGTGTTGATCGGCATGCCCCGAAGCTACGGCCGCCCCGGCGCCCCCGACATCCGGCCGCCCCCACCCCCGTTACGGGGGTCAACCCCCGGCCGCGGCAGGCCAGTCGGGCCGGCCCCCGCCCCGCCGGGGGTGCCGGCCTCGGACCCGCCGCCCCTACGAGGGCCAGTTCTCGATGCCCACCGGCTGGATCAGCCAGCCGAAGTCGCCGAGGCCGCCGCGGGCGGTGAGTTCCGCCGCCTCGCCCGCCGCCGACAGGGCGCGGACGTACGCCGCCGGGTCTGTCGAGGCCAGGGTCAGCGGGGGGCGTGATCCCGAGACGCCCAGGGCGGTCAGGGCCTGGCGCTGGGTCAGCAGGGCCGCGCCCGGGCCCGCGCAGGCGTCCAGTGCCACGTGAGCGGTGACATCGCAGCTGCCGTCCGGGACCGGCGGGACCTCCCGGCCGGCCCGGAATCCGGTGAGCGTGCCGTACGGGGGCCGGGTGTCCCGGGTGTGGGCGTAGTCCACCGCCACGGCGAGCCCCCGCTCCACGGTCGCGACGGCCGCCGTCCAGGCCTCGTCACGCGGCCTCCCGATCTCGGCCCGGCCCGCGCCGGGCCACCACCGGTCGAGCCAGGCCCGGTCCCGCCCGTCCACAGGGCCGCCCTCGCTCTGCGTACCGTCCCGGGCGACCTCCACGTAACGTCCGTTCTCGGCGAGGTCCAGGGGGACGTTGTCGAGCCACTCATTGGCGAAGAGCAGGCCCCTCGTGCCCCCGGGCGGCTCCTGGACCCACCGGATCCGCGGGTCGAGCCCGTCCGGCCGCCCCGCGCGCTCCACCCCGTACGGACGCACCCGCGCCGCCGTCCGGGCCGGCAGCGCCGCCAGCACCCCGGCCAGCAGCTCCCCCCGGCCGGCCCCTACGTCGACCAGGTCCAGCTCCTCCGGAAGGCCGAGCCGCTCGTCCACCCACAGCAGGAGCCGGGCCACGGCCCGCGCGTAGAGCGGCGAGGCGTGCACGGAGGTGCGGAAATGCCCGGCGGGGCCGGGCCCGCCGGGGCGTACGTAGAACCCGTCCGGCCCGTACAGCGCGTGCTCCATCGCCGTCCGCCAGCGGACGGGACGCTCCGCCGGCCGCTCCGCCGGATCCATCGGATCCATCGAATCCCTGGCTTCACCCTGAGTGCTCATCGCAGAAAGGTTATGGTCGCCTCCACCTCCGGTAGTACTCACCCGGGATGCGGATCGCCCCTGTGGTTGACTCCAGCACCTATCGGCTTTCCCTACTCTGGGTTACGTGCAGCGCCTCTACGACTTCCTCCGCAGACACCCGACGGGCGTCGACAGCTTCTGGGCTGTCCTCCTCTTCGGGTTCTCGATGGCTGTCGTCGCCTCGGACACCGGCGCCGGCCGCCACAACCTGATCGTGGTCCCGTGCGTGGTCGCCCTGTCCACCGCCGTGGCCCTGCGCCGCAAGCACACCGTGCCGATGTTCTGGCTCGCGGTCGCGGCGGGCCTCTACCAGCTGGTCATCGGAGCCCAGGCGAGCCTCTACGACTTCGCGATGCTGGTGGTCCTCTTCACGGTCGCCGCCGCCGACGTGGCGCGCTGGGTCTCGCGCACCGCCCTCGGCTGGGGGCTGCTCGCCTCACCCCTGTACTTCCTGATCCACGGGGTGGACAAGGACCAGTCGGCCTCCGGCGACGTCTTCTTCGTCTTCTTCATGGCGATCCCCTTCGCCCTCGCCTGGGTGATGGGCGACTCCCTGCGGACCCGCCGCGCCTATTACGCCCAGCTCGTCGAGCGCAACCAGCGCCTGGAGAACGAGCGGGCGGCCCAGGCCAAGGTGGCCGTCGCCGCCGAGCGCGCCAGGATCGCCCGCGAGCTGCACGACGTCGTCGCGCACAACGTTTCGGTGATGGTGGTCCAGGCCGACGGCGCCGCCTACGTGATGGACGTGGCCCCGGACCAGGCCAAGGAGGCCCTCCAGACCATCTCCGCCACCGGCCGCCTCGCGCTCGCTGAAATGCGCCGGCTGCTCGGCGTGCTGCGCACCGGCGAGCCGCAGGAGTCCGAGGACTACGTGCCGCAGCCCGACGTCGAGCAGATCGAAGTGCTGGTCGAGCAGGTGCGGGCGGCCGGGCTCTCGGTGGACTTCGAGGTCGAAGGAGCCCCGCGCAAACTGCCCAGCGGGGTGGAGCTGACGGCGTACCGCATCGTGCAGGAGGCGCTGACGAACACGCGCAAGCACGGCGGCCCCGACGCGAAGGCCAGCGTGCGGCTCGTCTACTTCGACGACGGGCTCGGCCTGCTCGTCGAGGACGACGGCCGGGGCGCGGCCCACGAGCTGTACGAGGACGGCGGTGCGGACGGCGCCGGACACGGACTCATCGGTATGCGGGAACGCATCGGTATGGTCGGAGGCACCCTGGACGCGGGCCCTCGGCCCGGTGGCGGTTTCCGGATCAGTGCCCTGCTCCCGCTCAAGAAAAGGTGATCATGTCCTACCCCTCCAGCTCCTCCATCCGCGTGATGCTGGTCGACGACCAGGTGCTGCTGCGCACCGGCTTCCGGATGGTGCTCGCCGCCCAGCCCGACATGGAGGTCGTCGCGGAGGCGGGCGACGGCCTGGAGGCGCTGGAGGTGCTGCGGGCCACCAAGGTGGACGTGGTGTTGATGGACGTCCGCATGCCCCGGCTCGACGGGGTCGAGGCCACCCGCCGCATCTGCGAGCCCGACGAGCACCCCAAGGTCATCATCCTGACCACCTTCGACCTCGACGAGTACGCGTTCTCGGGCCTGAAGGCGGGCGCGAGCGGGTTCATGCTCAAGGACGTCCCGCCGGGCGAGCTGCTGGCCGCGATCCGCTCGGTGCACAGCGGAGACGCGGTCGTGGCCCCGTCCACGACGCGCCGGCTGCTGGACCGCTTCGCGCCGATGCTGCCGTCGGCCTCCTCGGAGCCGCAGAACAAGGAGGTCGAGCGGCTGACGGAGCGCGAGCGCGAGGTCATGCTGCTGGTCGCCCAGGGCCTGTCGAACGGCGAGATCGCCGCCCGGCTGGTCCTGTCGGAGGCCACGGTGAAGACCCACGTGGGCCGCATCCTGACCAAGCTGAGCCTGCGCGACCGCGTCCAGGTCGTGGTCCTCGCCTACGAGACGGGCCTGGTCCGCGCGGGCGGCGGCGGGTCGCTCTAGCGCGCCGCCGCCGCGCCGCGCCGCACGGACTCGGGCCGGACGGCCGGACGGTCAGGTCATCCAGCGGTCCGGCCGCGCCGAGGCCCGGGAGGTACGGGAGCGGGCCGCCTGGGCGTGGAGCAGCCCGGCGGCCTCGGCCGCCCCGCGCAGGCGGGCCGTGACGGTGCCGTTCGCTCCGGTGTCCACATGGACGTCGGCCACGCCGAAGGCCCGCTCCCAGGGGCCCTGGGAGTAGCGCACGCTCTGCACCTTGGCGTGCGGGACGATCTCCGTACGCCGGCACAGGCGGCCCTTGCGGGTCGCGAACACGTCCTCGGAGACGGCCAGCCCGTACCCCTTCCACCACACCGGCACCACCCAGCGGGATCCCCGCCCGGGCGACGGGGCGAAGACCAGCCCGGCCAGGTCCACGCCGGGCAGCACGCGGGCGACGACGGCGTAGGCGGCGGCCCGGGTGGCCACCGGGACCAAGACGTCGTTGTGCGAGCCGGCCACCGCCAGCTCCACCCGGACCCAGCCGAGCCGCCGCCACAGCAGCGGCTCGACGATCCGTACGGTCTGCACGCGCCCCGGCGGCACGGTCTCGTGGGCCCGGTCCAGCAGCCCGTGGTCGAGGCGCAGCCCGTCCGGGGATTCGGCGACGGTCCAGTCGTACTCGGTGAGGAACCGACCCCCGGTGCCCTTCCAGACCCCGCCCAGGACCGGGAGCAGGGCGACGGCCGCGGCCCAGGGGCTGGAGCTGAACCACCACACCATCACCGGAGCGGTGAGCCCGCCGAGCACCGCCGCCGAGGTGGAGAGGGTGAGCAGCATCGACACCGCGAGGTCGCGGGGGGTCACGCGCAGCAGCTCCCGCTCGGGGGCCTCGCCCAGGGCCACGGCCTCGGCCGGGGTGAATCCGGCCGCGCGGGCCAGCAGCTCGGCGCGCAGCCGGCCGGCGTCCTCCTCGCCGAGGAAGGCCAGCTCGTCCTTCTCGTCGGTGCCGATGACGTCGAGGCGGAGCTTGGCCACGCCGGCCACGCGGGCCAGCAGCGGGCGGGTGACGTCGATGGCCTGGATCCGGTCCAGGCGGATGTGCGCGGTCCGGCGGAAGAGGAGCCCGCTGCGGATGCGCAGTTCGGTGTCGGTGACGGCGTAGTGGGTGAACCACCAGCTGAGGAACCCGTAGACGCCGAAGACGAGGACCAGCGAGACCAGGGCGACGGCCCGCAGGACGAGGGAGAGGGCGCCGACCCACTCGGCGAGGTTCTCGCCCTGCTGGACGGCGACGCCGAGGATCGCGGCGAGCGGCACCCAGGCGCGGCGCAGCGGCGTGAGGAAGTGCAGCCGCCGCTCCGTGGGCGACGCGGGGGACTGAGCGGTCGCCGCTCCGAGATCCGCCGCTCCGAGATCCGCCGCTCCGGGCTCCAACGCTCCGGGCTCCACCGCTCCGGACTCGGCGGTCACAGCCCCGCCGACCTTGCCTCGCCGAGCTCGGTCAGCCGGTCGCGCAGCCGCTCGGCCTCCTCGGGCGCCAGCCCGGGGATCTTCGCGTCGGTGGCCGCGGCGGCCGTGTGCAGCTGGAGGGAGGCCAGCTTGAAGCGCCGCTCCAGCGGCCCCGAGGTCACCTCGACCAGCTGCATCCGCCCGTAGGGGACCACGGTCTCGGCGTGCCACATCACGCCCCGGGTGATCAGGAGGTCGTCGGCGCGTTCGGCGTAGCGCCAGGAGCGCCAGTTCCGCCCGAGCAGCCACCAGCCCCAGGCCCCGACGAGCAGCCAGAAACCGCCGGCCGCCGCCCACACCGGACCCACCGCCAGCCCCAGCACCAGGGCCGTCACCAGGGTGAACAGTCCTATCCACAACACCAGCAGCAGTCGCCGCAGAGTGAGCAGCCCGCCCGGCAGCCCCACCCACTCGGGCCGCTCCGTCTCACCCAATGTCCCCGTTTCCATTCCCCCACCCTAGGGCTGAGACAATGCCGCCATGACGGAGACCACGGTCGGCATCGGCGGCGCTGCGGAGAGCACCGACATGGTGCTCAACATCGGCCCCCAGCACCCTTCCACGCACGGCGTGCTGCGCCTGCGGCTCGTCCTGGACGGCGAGCGGATCGTCAGCGCCGAGCCGGTGGTCGGCTATATGCACCGCGGCGCCGAGAAACTCTTCGAGGCCCGCGACTACCGGCAGATCGTGATGCTCGCGAACCGCCACGACTGGCTGTCCGCGTTCTCCAACGAGCTGGGCGTGGTCATGGCCGTCGAGCGGATGCTCGGCATGGAGGTCCCCGAGCGGGCCGTGTGGATGCGGACCCTGCTCGCCGAGCTGAACCGGGTGCTGAACCACCTGATGTTCCTCGGCTCGTACCCCCTGGAGCTGGGCGGGATCACCCCGATCTTCCACGCGTTCCGCGAGCGCGAGGAGCTCCAGGCCGTCATGGAGGAGATCTCCGGCGGCCGCATGCACTACATGTTCAACCGGGTCGGCGGCCTCAAGGAGGACCTCCCGGCCGGCTGGCTCGGCCGCGCCCGCGAGGCCATCGCCGACGTGAACACCCGCATGCACGTCTACGACGACCTGGTCCGCGGCAACGAGATCTTCCGCGGCCGCACGCGCGGCGTCGGCGTCCTGTCCGCCGAGGCCGTGCACGCGTACGGGGTCTCCGGCCCGATCGCCCGCGCCTCCGGCGTCGACTTCGACCTGCGCCGCGACGAGCCCTACCTCGCCTACGGCGAGCTCCAGGACGTCCTCAAGGTCGTCACCCGCACCGAGGGCGACTGCCTCGCCCGCTTCGAGGTCCTGCTGGAGCAGACCCACAACGCGCTCGACCTGGCGGTCGCCTGCCTGGACCGGATGGACGAGCTGGCGCCCGGCCCGATCAACCAGCGCCTGCCGAAGGTGCTGAAGGCGCCCGAGGGCGAGACGTACGCGTGGACCGAGAACCCGCTCGGGATCAACGGCTACTACCTGGTCTCCAAGGGCGAGAAGACCCCGTACCGGCTCAAGCTGCGCTCGGCCTCGTACAACAACATCCAGGCCCTGGCCGTGCTGCTGCCCGGACAGCTGGTCGCGGACATGGTCGCGATCCTCGGCTCGCTGTTCTTCGTGGTCGGCGACATCGACAAATAGCCGCGACCGTGTCCTGGGGGGTGTCTACGCTGCCCGCATGACCTCTGGCATATACGCCGCCTACCTGCGGCGGCTCGGCATCGGCGATCCCGGCGTCCCGTCCGCCGAGGGGCTGTTCGCCCTCCAGCGGGCGCACCTGGAGCGCGTCCCGTACGAGAACCTCGACATCCAGCTCGGCCGGGCGCCCGGCCTCGACCCCGAGCTGTCGGTACGCCGCTTCGCGGCCGGTCGCGGCGGCTACTGCTTCCACCTCAACGGGGGCCTCGCCGCGCTCCTGGACCACCTCGGCTACGACGTGACCCGCCATGTCGGCGGCGTGTACAAGGAGTCCGAGGCCGAGGCCGCCGAGCGGGGCGAGGGCGGCGACCACCTGGCCCTCACCGTCCGCGTGGAGGGGGCCGAGTACTACGTCGACGCCGGGCTCGGCGACGGCCCGTACGAGCCGCTGCCGCTGCGCGAGGGCTCGTACGGGCAGGGGGCCTTCACCTACTCCCTGGAACGGCTCGCCGCGGGGGGCTGGATCTACCGGCATCCGGGCAGCTCCGCCCCGATCGTGACCTTCCGTCCGGAGCCGGCCGCGACGGCGGACTTCGAGGCCGAGCACGTGCGGCTGTCGACCTCCGAGGACTCCGGCTTCGTACGGGCCTTCGCGGCCCTGCGGCGCGACGCGGACGGCATCGACGCGCTGCGCGGCCGGGTGCTCAGCCGGACGGACCCGGTGAACGGGACCACGGAACGGGTGCTGGACGGCCCGGAGGAGTTCTACGCCGTCCTGGAGGGGGTCTTCGGACGGGAGCTCGACGATCTGACCCCCGCGGACCGGGCCGCGCTGTGGACCCGGGTCGCCCTCGCGCACGAGGCCTGGCTGGAGACCCGCCGCGGCTGAGGGCAGACTTGGGAGCATGTCCCACTCACCGCGCAGAGCTTGCCCCACCTGCGGCCGCGACTGCGCCGTCACCGCAGGGCGGATCGCCCGCCACGACCCGCCGTCCGGGCGGGGCCGCGGCGACCTGGTGTCCTGCCCCGGCTCCCGGGCCCGGGTGATGCTCGGCGCATCCGCCCCGACGCTGGACGGGTTCACCCTGGCCCCGCACCCGGGCCAGCTCCCGCTGTTCTAGCCGGGGAGGGGTGGGCGGGGGCCACGGCCCCGCCCACCCCTCCGTACCGACTGCCTGGTGCCTTTTACTCCGTCACGTCGTGGTCGTGGCCCGGACGCAGGCCGCCGCCCTCGCCGGAACCGGTGCTCGGCTTCGAGGTGACCGGCTGCGACAGCGGCGCGAGGTCGTACGCGTAGTGGCCGACGGCGTTCGCGATGACGTCGACGTTGATGTCGAGCGCCTTCTGGTCGATGTTCGCGATCGTGTCGCCCTTGGCGTGGTAGTTCACGTCGTACGCGACGCCCGCCTGGCCGCCGAACTTCGCGGCCTGCGCGGCCGTCTTGATGCCCTCCGCGCCCGTGTCGGTACCACCGGAGGGGATCCCGGCGGCGATGAACGGGCCGTAGTCCGAGCGCCCGGTGAAGTCGGAGCCCTCGTGCGGGATGCCGCGGCCGTCGAGGAAGTCGGTGATGCCCTTCTCCAGCTGCGCCGAGCCCTCGGGGCCGGGGCCCGAGCCGACCTTGTCCGAGTCGTCGCCGTCGTAGACGAAGTACGCGGCGTTGGGCGAGGCGATCATGTCGAAGTTCAGGTAGAGCCTGATCTGCTTCTTCTGCGCGTCCGTCAGACCGCCGACGTAGGCCTCGGAGCCGAGCAGGCCGAACTCCTCCGCCGACCACCAGGCGAACTTGACCTTGTTCTTGACCTTCGTCTGGCTGCTCGCGAGGCGCTGCGCGACCTGGAGGATGCCGGCCGAGCCCGAGCCGTTGTCGTTGATGCCCGGGCCCGCCGCGACGGAGTCGAGGTGCGCGCCGAGGAAGACGGTGTTGTTCTCGTCGCCGCCCCGGGTCTCGGCGATGACGTTGTACGTCTTGCGGTCCTCCCTGAACTCGCGGATGTCGAGGGTGGCCTGGACCGGACCGGCCGTCGCCTCGGCGGCGAGCTTCTGGCCCTCCTCCTGCGAGAGGCCGCCGGTCGGGATCTTGCCCGCGTCCGGCCCGCCGAGGGTGCCGTTGAGGGCGCCCGCCGTGTTGTTGTAGATCACCGCGCCGACCGCGCCGGCCGCCGCCGCGTTCTGCTGCTTGGCCGCGAAGGTGCAGCCGCCGCGCTTGATCAGGGCGATCTTGCCGGTGAAGGCGCCCGCGGCGAAGTCGCCGGGGTCGCAGCCGTTGGTCCCGTCCGCGTCGACGGGGGCGACGGCGATCTGGGCCGTGATGCCGTTGGCCGGGCCGCTGGCGGTGTACGTCATCAGCTTGATCGGGATGTCGCGGCCGCCCGCGCCGTTGACCTTCAGGGTCTCGGCGATCGTCTCGACGTAGACGAAGCCGAACTCGTTCCTGGTGACCTTGTACCCGGCCGCCTTCATGACGGCCTCGACGTACCGGGCCGACTGCTCGTGGCCCTTGGAACCCGCCACGCGGGTGCCCTTGTTGTAGTCGGCGATCGCCTGCAAGACCTTCAGGTGGTTGTAGGCGCCCTGGCCGGTCGCCTCCCTGACCAGCTTCTTGGCCAGCGCGTCGCCCTTGGCGGCATCGCTCTGGGGGCTGCCGGTGGCGCCGGCCGGCCCGGCGATGAGCAGAGGGGAGACGAGGGCCGCGGCGGCCAGGGCGGCGGTGGCAGCGGCTATACGGCGTGAGGGCATGCAAAGTCCTTCCACGGTATGGGCGTTACGTGGGGGGATCGGTGGACGCACGTTAGGCACCAAACGGCTGGTATGGCCAGGGTTTTCGCTGATACCGGTTTGTGAAATCCGTATATCGGTGAATCCGGGCCACCGGAAACCGGCCAACGCCCGCTGTTCGGACTGCCGGCGGACTAGCGCAGGATGCCCTCGATGAAGTCCGAACCGATCCGCGCGACCGCCGCCAGCTCCAACTGGTACTGGACGTAACGGCCCTGACGGCACGTCTTGAGCAGCCCGGCCTTCTTCATCACCGCCAGATGGCGCGACACCTCCGGCGCGCTGATCCCGTACGCGGCCGCGAGCTCGCTGGTCGTGTACGGAGCGCGCGCCATGCTGCGGCACAGCATCATCCGCATCGGATGGGCCAGCGCCTCCATGCGCCGCTGCAACAGCTCCACCGACCCCGGGGAGGAAGCCAGTTCGGGAGAGCCGAGCGGGTAGTGGATGACCGGACGCCAGCCGGGGGCGTGCAGGACCAGCAGGTGCGGCCAGCCGAAGTTCGTCGGCACGAACAGCAGGCCGTCGCCTATTCGGGCATCGGTGGCGGTGGTGGACCCCGTCGTCATCTTGTCCACCGTGACGGTGGTCAGCCCCTCGTCGACGCTCAGCGCCGAGGAGACGTCCTTGAGCACGGCGGGCAGTCCCTTGCGCCGCAGCAGCTCCGTCTTGTGGCGGACGTCCGCGCTCTGCCGGGGCTCGATCCGCCGCCAGGTCTCCGCGAAGAAGGCCTCGTCGCAGTCCTCCGCCAGCCGCCGCAGCCACACCCGGACCGCGGCGGTGTCATCGAGCACCCGCACCGCGAAGTCCAGCTGGCGCGGCCCGCGCGCCGAGGCCGACTCCAGCGCCCTGGCCCGGGCCAGCGGGTCCGAGAGCGGGGACGGCCCGCCGCTCTCCGCGTAGAACGCCAGCCGGCAGTTCTCCAGCGCCGCCGTCACGAACCGCTCGTCGTCCAGCCGGTCGAGTACGTCGAGCTCGGCGGCCAGCGTCGCGCCGGGCCGGCCGGAGCCGCCCGGGATCCCCGCGTACGCCATGAAGAGGTCGGCGAAGGAGCTGCGCCACATGAAATCGCCCTCCAGCAGCCGGTCCGCGATGTCCGGGTCGAGGGAGGCGGCGGTGGTGGCGGTCCAGGAGGCGAGCCCGGGGTGGTGACCGGGCTGGGAGAGCGCGTGCAACGCCATGCAGAGCTCCGCGAGCGGAGACGGCGCGAAGCCGATCCGCTCCGCAGGGAGCCCGGTGATGTCGATGGTCACGCTCACCGCATCATTCTGCCGGTGCCCCGGCCGCGCGAATGACGTGACGCACCCGCCTTCGCCCGCACGGGCCAGCCGGTAGGGAGCTTCCGGGCTAGGTCAGCCGGGCTGGGTCAGCCGGGCTGGGTCAGCCGGGCCACGAAGCCCCGTACCGCTTCCGTCACGTCGGCCGGGGTCCAGGACAGGCCCGGCTCGGTGACCTCCAGCTCCGTCACCGACAGGCCCGGCGGGCCGTCGGGGGACCAGCAGCGGAAGAGGACCGTGCCCGTCTCCTCCGCCAGCCGGACGCCCGCCTCCGTGAGGCGGTCCGCGTCGTACGGGAGCCACACCTGGAACTGGTGGGTGTGCGGGACCTCCGGGTTGATCCGGAACCAGGGGACCTCGGGGGAGGAGCCCAGCGCGGCGGAGAGGGCGGACGCCACCACGCGCGCCTGGGCGACGTAGGAGGGGAGCTTCGGGAGCTCGCGTTCCAGCCCGGCCAGGGCGGAGAGCGCGGCCGGGAACTGGCGGAAGACCTGGCCCCCGTACCGGTGGCGCCAGACCCTGGCCTCCGAGACCAGGGAGGCGGACCCGGCGAGGGCGGCGCCGCTCAGGCCGCCGAGCGACTTGTAGAAGGAGACGTACACCGAGTCCGCCAGCTCCGCGATCTCCGGGAGGGTCCGGCCGAAGTGGACCGTGGACTCCCACAGCCGGGCACCGTCGATGTGGACCACCGCCTCGCGCTCCCGGGCGGTGGCCACCAGCGCCGACAGCTCCTCCCACGTCGGCAGCAGGAAACCGGCGTCCCGCAGCGGCAGCTCCAGCATCAGCGTCCCGAACGGCTCCGGCAGCTCCGCGATCTCCGAGGCCGTCGGCTGGCGCGGTTCGCCCGTCGTGTGGACGGTCCGCAGCCCCGACACCGCGGACAGCGCCCCGCCCTCCCAACGCTCCGGATGGCTCATCGGGTGCAGGGCGACCACCGGGTTCCCGGTCCGGCCGGCCCAGCAGCGCAGCGCGATCTGCTGGGCCATGGTCCCGGTCGGGAAGAACGCCGCGTCCTCGGTCCCCAGCAGCTCCGCGACCCGCCGCTCCAGCCGGGCCACGACCCCGTCGCCGTAGATGTCGCCCGGCTCGTCGGGGTCCGGAGCCAGCCCGCCCAGGTCCGCCAGCAGCCCGGCTACGGTCGCCTCCCGCAGGCTGTGCGACAGCTTGCGCGCAGCCGCCCGGCCGGCCACCGCGAGCCGCTTCGCCACCGCTTCCGCACCCTCGTCCGTCACCGGCTGCGCATCCTCGTCCGTCACCGGTTCCGCATCCTCGTCCATGCCCCGATCATCGCCGACCGGCCACCCGGCCGGGGGGCCGGTGGGTGTCCCGGCACCGCATCGGCCGACGGGCGAACGCACCCCACCTCCCCGGGACGGCTTAGCATGGCGACGTATCGTCCGGTACCCCCCGCGGACTGGAACGGAAGGCCTTCCCCGCGTGAACACAACCCCCCAGGCGGAGCGCCCGGCCAGGCTCTCCGTCGGCGTAGTCGGAGCGGGCCGCGTCGGCCCCGCGCTGGCCCGCGCCCTGCAGCAGAGCGGCCACCGGCCCGTCGCCGTGTCCGGAGTCTCCGACGCCTCGCGCCGGCGCGCCGAGCGGATGCTCCCGGACGTGCCGGTCGTACCGCCCGCGCAGGTCCTCCAGGCCGCCGACCTGGTCCTGCTGAC
The DNA here is from genome assembly GCF_042750105.1 of Streptomyces sp. NPDC059443. Lineage (NCBI taxonomy): Bacteria > Bacillati > Actinomycetota > Actinomycetes > Kitasatosporales > Streptomycetaceae > Streptomyces > Streptomyces sp. NPDC059443. The sequence goes on from NZ_JBHYVM010000031.1 coordinate 68,806, forward strand.
CGTCCCCGACGACGCCCTGCCCCCGCTGGTCCAGGGCCTCGCCGAGACCGGCGCGGTCCGCCCCGGCCAGCTCCTCGTCCACACCTCCGGGCGCTACGGGGTCTCCGTGCTGGACCCGGCCCGCCGCGCGGGCGCGCTCCCGCTGGCCCTGCACCCCGCGATGACCTTCACCGGCACCGAGGTGGACGTGCAGCGCCTGGCCGGCTGCTCCTTCGGCGTGACCGCCCCCGACGAGCTGCGGCTCGCCGCGGAGGCCCTGGTCATCGAGATGGGCGGGGAGCCCGAGTGGATCGCCGAGGTGAACCGCCCGCTCTACCACGCGGCCCTCGCCCTCGGCTCGAACCACCTGGTCACCCTGGTCGCCCAGTCGATGGAACTGCTGCGCAAGGCGGGCGTCGAGCACCCCGACCGGATGCTCGGCCCGCTGCTCGGCGCGTCCCTCGACAACGCCCTGCGCTCCGGTGACGCCGCCCTGACCGGCCCGGTGGCCCGGGGCGACGCCGGCACCGTCGCCGCGCACGTCTCGGAGCTGCGCAAGCACGCCCCGGGCACGGTCGCCGGATACCTCGCGATGGCCCGCACCACCGCGGACCGGGCGCTCGCGCACGGGCTGCTCAAGCCCGAGCTCGCCGAGGACCTCCTCGGCGTCCTCGCGGACAGCGCCGAGCAACTCGACCGCGACGGCCTCGGAGGCGATGACCGGTGATCCTCCTCGACACCGCCGCCGAGCTTCACGAGCTTCCCCGCGCCGCCGCCACCGGCCGCCGCGCCGTGGTCATGACCATGGGCGCCCTCCACGAGGGCCACGCCACCCTGGTCCGCGCCGCCCGCGCCCAGGCCGGCCCCGACGGGCAGGTCGTGGTCACCGTCTTCGTCAACCCCCTCCAGTTCGGGGCGAACGAGGACCTGGACCGCTACCCCCGCACCCTCGACGCCGACCTGGCCCTCGCCGAAGCGGCGGGCGCCGACGCCGTGTTCGCCCCCGCCGTCGAGGAGGTCTACCCCGGCGGCGACCCCCAGGTGCGGATCAGCGCCGGCCCGATGGGCGAGCGCCTCGAAGGCGCCACCCGCCCCGGCCACTTCGACGGAATGCTGACCGTCGTCGCCAAGCTGCTCCACCTCACCCGCCCCGACCTGGCCCTCTTCGGCCAGAAGGACGCGCAGCAACTCGCCCTGATCCGGCGGATGGTGACCGACCTGAACTTCCCCGTGGAGGTGGTCGGCGTACCGACCGTCCGCGAGGAGGACGGGCTCGCGCTGTCTTCGCGCAACCGCTACCTCTCGCCCCTGGAGCGGCGCACCGCGCTCGCCCTGTCCCGGGCCCTGTTCGCCGGCCGCGACCGGCTCGCCGCCCAGGCCGCGCTGCTGGACCGCGCCGAGGCCCAGGGCCCCCCGGCCGGCGACGAGCGGGCCACCGGCCTGGCCAGGCTCGGCGAGATCCGCGCCTCCGCCGACGCGCACGCCGTCTCGGCGGCCGTCGCGGGACTCCCGGGCGCCGGACTGCCGGACGCCGTACGCGCCGCCGCGCGGCACGTCCTGGCGGAGGCGGGCCGACACGAGCCGCCCCTCGTACTGGACTACCTGGCGCTGGTGGACCCACAGGACTTCACCGACGCCGGCCCCGGCTTCAGCGGGCGGGCCGTGCTGGCCGTCGCCGCGAAGGTGGGCACGACCCGGCTGATCGACAACATTCCATTGGAGTTCGGAGCACACGCGTGAGCACCCCAGGCAGAGGTCCCGCAACGGCGGGCACCAGCACCGGCACCGGCCACGGCACCGACGAGGCCCCCGGGACCGACAAGGCACCCGGCCCCGGCACCGGCATACGGCTGCACGCCCCGGCCCCCGGCTGGTCCGTGGACGCCGACGTCGTGGTCGTCGGATCCGGAGTCGCGGGCCTGACCGCCGCACTGCGCTGCGCCGCCGCCGGCCGCCGTACCGTCGTGGTCACCAAGGCCAGGCTCGACGACGGCTCCACCCGCTGGGCCCAGGGCGGCATCGCCGCCGCCCTCGGCGACGGGGACACCCCCGAGCAGCACCTCGAAGACACCCTCGTCGCGGGTGCGGGCCTGTGCGACGAGGCCGCCGTCCGGCTCCTGGTCACCGAGGGCCCGGGCGCCGTACGCCGCCTCATCGAGGCCGGAGCCGTCTTCGACACCTCCGCCGAGACCGGCGAGATAGAGCTCACCCGCGAGGGCGGCCACCACCGCCGCCGCATCGCGCACGCGGGCGGCGACGCCACCGGCGCCGAGATCTCCCGCGCCCTCGTCGAAGCCGTCCACGCGGCGGGCATCGAGACCGTGGAGAACGCCCTCGTCCTGGACCTCCTCCAGGACGCGCAGGGCCGTACCGCGGGCGTCACCCTGCACGTCATGGGCGAAGGCCAGCACGACGGGGTCGGCGCCGTCCACGCGCCCGCCGTGATCCTCGCGACCGGCGGCATGGGCCAGGTCTTCTCCGCGACCACCAACCCCTCCGTCTCCACCGGCGACGGGGTCGCGCTCGCGCTGCGCGCCGGAGCCGAGGTCTCCGACCTCGAATTCGTGCAGTTCCACCCCACCGTGCTGTTCCTCGGCCCCGACGCCGAAGGCCAGCAGCCCCTGGTGTCGGAGGCGGTCCGCGGCGAAGGCGCGTACCTCGTCGACGCCGACGGCGTCCGCTTCATGCTCGGCCAGCACGAGCTCGCCGAGCTCGCCCCCCGCGACATCGTCGCCAAGGGCATCACGCGCCGCATGCAGGAGCAGGGCACGCTCCACATGTACCTGGACGGCCGGCACTTCGGGGCCCAGATGTGGGAGCAGCGCTTCCCGACGATCCTCGCCGCCTGCCGCTCGCACGGCATCGACCCGGTCACCGAGCCCATCCCCGTCGCCCCGGCCGCGCACTACGCCTCCGGCGGCGTACGGACCGACCTGCACGGCCGCACCACCGTCCCCGGCCTGTACGCGTGCGGCGAGGTCGCCTGCACCGGAGTGCACGGCGCGAACCGGCTCGCCTCCAACTCCCTGTTGGAGGGCCTGGTCTTCGCGGAGCGGATCGCCGAGGACATCATCTCGAACCCGCCCGCGGGCAACGGCCCCGGCATCCCCGTCCCGGCCACCGGCCCCCTCCAGCCCGCCGAGGCGCGCTACGAGGTCCAGCGCATCATGACCGACGGCGCGGGCGTGCTCCGCTCCGCCGAATCGCTGAGCCGGGCCGCCGCCGCGCTCGAAGCCCTGTACGCCACGGCCCTCACCGAGCTGGAGACCCAGGGCAAGACGGCCGTCCCCGGCACCGAGACCTGGGAGGCCACCAACCTGCTGTGCGTGGCCCGGGTCCTGGTCGCCGCCGCCCAGCGGCGCGCGGAGACCCGCGGCTGCCACTGGCGCGAGGACCACCCCGACCGGGAGGACGCCGACTGGCGCCGCCACCTCGTCGTACGCCTGTCGGCGGCGGAGCGGCGGGCGCTGGTCGTCACCCCCACCGACTCGGCGGACTTCCCTTCCGTACAGATCCCCCTGAGCACCGACAGCCTGGAGCAGTAACCGTGAGCACGCACGAGCAGGACTCCCACGAGCACGACCACAACGAACTTCCCCTCGTCGGCCAGAGCGAGGGCGGCTGCGGCGACGACTGCGCCTGCGGCGAGGGCGAGGAGACCGGTCTCGACCCGGCGCTGGCCCAGCTGCTCGCGGACGCGGGCCTGGACCCCATCGAGGTCGAGGACATCGCGCACATGGCGATCTCCGAGGACCTGGACGGCGGGGTCGACGTGACCACCGTCGCCACCGTTCCCGAGGACGCGGTGGCCACCGCCGACTTCACCGCCCGCGAGGCGGGCACCGTCGCCGGCCTGCGCGTCGCCGAGGCCGTCCTGTCCGTCGTCTGCACCGACGCCTTCGAGGTGGAGCGGCACGCCGAGGACGGGGACCGCGTCGAGCCCGGCCAGGTCCTGCTGTCGGTACGGGCCCGCACCCGCGACCTGCTGACCGGCGAGCGCAGCGCCCTGAACCTGCTCTGCCTGATGTCGGGCATCGCCACGGCCACCCGTGCCTGGGCCGACGAGCTGGAGGGCACCAAGGCCAAGGTCCGCGACACCCGCAAGACCACCCCCGGCCTGCGCTGCCTGGAGAAGTACGCGGTCCGCTGCGGCGGCGGCGTCAACCACCGGATGTCGCTCTCCGACGCGGCGCTGGTCAAGGACAACCACGTGATCGCGGCTGGCGGCGTCCGCGAGGCGTTCAAGGCCGTGCGCGAGCAGTTCCCCGACCTGCCCATCGAGGTCGAGGTGGACACCCTCCAGCAGGTCCGCGAGGCCCTGGAGGCGGGCGCCGACCTGATCCTGCTCGACAACTTCACCCCGATCGAGACCGAAGAGGCGGTGGCGCTGGTCCACGGCCGCGCGGTGCTGGAGTCCTCGGGCCGCCTGACCATGCACAACGCCCGGGCGTACGCCGAGACGGGCGTCGACTACCTCGCGGTCGGCGGCCTCACGCACTCCTCCCCGATCCTGGACATCGGCCTCGATCTGCGCGAGGCGGTGTAACCCGTGCTCCTCACCATCGACGTAGGCAACACCCATACGGTCCTGGGCCTGTTCGACGGTGACGAGATCGTCGAGCACTGGCGCATCTCGACCGACCCGCGCCGCACGGCCGACGAGATGGCCGTGCTCATGCAGGGCCTGATGGGCATGCACCCGATGCTCGGCAACGAGCTGGGCGACGGCATCCACGGCATCGCGATCTGCTCGACGGTGCCGGCGGTCCTGCACGAGCTGCGCGAGGTGACCCGCCGCTACTACGGGGACGTCCCGGCGGTGATCGTGGAGCCCGGCACCAAGACGGGCGTCCCGATCCTCATGGACAACCCGAAGGAGGTCGGCGCGGACCGCATCGTCAACGCGGTCGCGGTCGTCGAGCTCTACGGCGGCCCGGCGATCGTCGTCGACCTCGGTACGGCGACCACCTTCGACGCCGTGTCCGCGAAGGGCGAGTACGTGGGCGGGGTGATCTCCCCGGGCATCGAGATCTCCATGGAGGCCCTCGGCGTACGCGGGGCCCAGCTCCGCAAGATCGAGCTGGCCCGCCCGCGCAACGTCATCGGCAAGTCCACGGTCGAGGCGATGCAGTCGGGCGTGGTCTACGGGTTCGCGGGCCAGGTCGACGGGATCGTGACCCGCATGGCCAAGGAGCTGGCCGGCCCGAACGGTGTCCCGGACGACGTCCGCGTCATCGCCACGGGCGGCCTGGCCCCGATCGTCCTCGGCGAGGCCTCGGTCATCGACGACCACGAGCCGTGGCTCACCCTGATCGGCCTGCGGCTGGTCTACGAGCGCAACGCGCCCAACTTCGAGTAGCCGAGCAGCCCCGCCCCGGCGGGCCCGCACCCCATGCGAGGTCCCGCCGGGACCGGGCGCTGCCCCGGCCCTGCCCTTACCTGCAGCTGAGGTCCGGCGCAGTAATTTCCACGGAAATGGCCGGAGTGGACCCATCGCGGGGTTACGGTCGCCCCTGGAGAAATACCGGGAGCTCGTCCACGGCGCCGCAAGCGCCCGTGAACGGAGGAGACACGATGACAGCTCGGCCCGCTCAGCCCGAATGGCAGAAGTCGTCCTACTGCGGCGACGGCGCCGCCTGCGTGTACGTCGCCGCCGCTCCCGGAGCCCTGGTCCGCGTGGCGGACCGCGCCGACCCCGCCCACCTGGTCATGGCCGCCACCCGCGCGGCCTGGACGGAATTCCTCCGGACGGTCAAGGAGACGGTCTAGCCCCCGGCGATCGCTCGACGCCGCGCCGCGCGCGTGTCCACTCAAGGGATTTTGTCCGATTAGCGCGTATCTTCGGCCCATGCCCACGCCCTACGGATCCCGCGGCGGCATGGCGTTCAGCGCTGATGAGCTTCACGTGCTCAGGCGTTCGCTCGCTCACGCCCTTCAGTCCTCGACGGCCCCTCTGACGGCCGTCGAGGTCCAGGACTGCCTGCGCCTCGCGGCGTCGGTGGACGACGCGGTCCAGGAGGCGGGGCGGCTCAGAACCTTCCTCCTCGACGACCTGGCCCGGTACAGAACCGCGTTGCCCGGAAGCCTCTCCGGCTACCTGGAACTGCTCCAGGACGCCCTGGCCGCCGGGTACGAGCCGGTGCCCGACGACCTCGCCGCCCTGCGGGCGCTGCGCGCCAACCCGGTCGCGGGCGCCCTGCTGGACCGGGCGCAGGGCATCGCGGAGCGCTCGGTGCGCCGCCGCCTGTCCACGACGCCCGCGCCGCGCACCCGGCTGCTGGCCCTGGCGGGCGGCGGGGGCGCGGATGCCGGTGCGGACGGCTCCGCCGGCTCGGGGTCAGGCTCCGGCTCCGGATCAGGCTCGGGCTCCGGCTCCGGCTCCGGCAAGGAGAAGGAACCCGCGCAGCCGCGGCCCGACGACCGGCCCGCGCGGCCCATTCCGACCCCGGGCGAGGTGTTCCCGCCGCGCCGCAAGCCCACCCCGCCCCCGGCGGCCGGGCGCGCGGTGGGATAGCTAGGCTGGGGGCATGGACTACGTTTCCGCGCTCGTGCCCCCCTTCGTGATGGCCGTGTTCTTCATCGCTCTCGTCGTGACGATCGTGAAGAGCCAGGGCGGCGCCAACAAGGCCAAGGAGGACGCGGCGGTCGACGCCGTGCTCTCCCGCGCCGAGGCCGCCCGGCAGTCGCAGGCCTCCCCCTCCCAGCAGTAGGCCCCCAGCGGTAAGCCCCCGCGAGAGGGCCGGGCGTACGGCCTCAGCGCCGTGCGCCCAATTTTTTGCGCCTTGCCGCCCGAATGGCCGGGCAATTCGCCACATCCCGCACTATCGTGCTGCTGTGCCTCGCCCCTTGGGAGAACTCGAAGACGCAGTCATGACGCGGGTGTGGCAGTGGAACCGCCCGGTCACCGTTCGCGAAGTCCTGGAAGACCTTCAGCAGGAACGGTCCATCGCGTACACCACGGTCATGACCGTTATGGACAATCTTCATCAGAAGGGCTGGGTCCGCCGGGAAGCGGAAGGCCGCGCCTATCGATATACGGCGGTCTCCACCCGCGCCGCCTACTCGGCCGCACTGATGAACGAAGCGTGGTCGACGAGCGACAACCCCGCCGCCGCCCTCGTGGCCTTCTTCGGCATGATGTCGGCGGAGCAGCGCGAGGCGCTCCGGGATGCCGTACGGATCGTGCAGCCGGCCGAGGAGACTCCCGATCCCGCGGAGTCCGCCGAAGGCGACTCCGGCGGGCAGCGGACCGACCGGGGACGATAACGTCCGGGCATGGGTGAGTTTTCCGCTGCACATGCAAAAACAGTGACGATCCGCCGAGCGCGCACCGGTGATGTTCCCGCGCTGCGCCGCCTGCTCGACCAGTACGTGCAGCAGCGGATCCTGCTCGACAAAGCCCCCGTGGTCCTTTACGAGGACATCCAGGAGTTCTGGGTCGCCGAGCGCGATACCGACGGCCAGGTCGTGGGCTGCGGCGCACTCCACGTGATGTGGGAAGACCTGGCCGAAGTCCGCACTCTCGCCGTCGACCGGGAGTTGAAGGGCGCTGGAGTCGGTCATCTGGTGCTCGACAAGTTGTTGCAGACGGCCCGCCGGCTCGGTGTGAGCCGGGTTTTCTGCCTGACCTTCGAAGTGGACTTCTTCGCCAAGCACGGGTTCGTCGAGATCGGCGAGACCCCGGTGGAGACCGATGTCTACATGGAGCTGCTGCGTTCCTATGACGAGGGCGTCGCCGAGTTCCTCGGTCTCGAACGGGTGAAGCCGAACACCTTGGGCAACAGCCGGATGCTTCTGCACCTCTGACCGATCAAGCGCGATTTTCCCCGGGTCCCCGTACGTGTGGCCTATGTCCGAATCGCGTATGTTTCCCAACCCGTTGCGGACCCGAACCTCTCGCCGGGGGTTTGTGTTTTCCAGGCAAAAGCGGTTTCCTTTCCGCGTACTGCTTTTCGATGAAAGGAAATCCCGGTGGCACAGAAGGTTCAGGTCCTTCTTGTCGACGACCTCGACGGCGGCGAGGCGGACGAGACGGTGACGTTCGCTCTGGATGGCAAGACCTACGAGATCGACCTCACCACCGCCAACGCTGAAAAGCTCCGCGGCCTGCTCGACCCGTACACCAAGGGCGGTCGCCGTACCGGTGGCCGCGGCGCCGCCACCGGCCGCGCCAAGGGCCGTGCCGCGGCGGTGGCCGGCAACCCCGACACCGCCGTCATCCGCGCCTGGGCCAAGTCGAACGGCTACAGCGTGAACGACCGCGGCCGCGTTCCCGCCGAGATTCGCGACGCCTACGAGAAGGCTTCGGCCTGACCGTTCCGGTCAGTCCGGCCAGGCCGGTCCGCCCGGCCGGTCCGGACGGCGCGCCGAAGCCGCGCCCGGTGGCATTCCGTCGCCGCCGCCGCGACCAGGCGTACGAGATCGGGCCCGCCCGCGGGCCCGGAGCCCTGCCCCGCCGCGGGCAGGGCGGGTAGCAGTACCTCACACCCCTGCTCGGGGGGCCGCAGCCACACGGCGGCCCCCCGAGGGCTTCCCTCCGGGCCCGCAGGGTGTCCCGGAGGCACCGGAGCCGTGATCCGGCCGCCCGCACCCAGGGCGGCGAGATCCAGGGCGACCCCGCCCCACTCCAGCCAGTCGAGCAGCCCGTCCAGCTCGTCGGCGGCCCCCGCGGCCACCAGGAACCGCATCCTGCGGCCCATGACCGCCACCGGACCCGTGGCGACGCGTCTGCGCAGCAGCGCGGTCCCGGCGTCGGCCGGCAGCTCCAGTACGTCGAACCGCACTCCGGTCACCAGCTGCGCGGGCGGCCCCCCGGCGACGGTCCAGCCGAGCACCCGCTCGTACCAGGACGCCGGGTCCTCCTCGCCGCCGAGCGGAGCGCGGGGGAGCGGGACGGTGACGGGCGGCGCGGTGAGAGCCATGACCGGAGCAACTCCCGAAACGCTCCGGGGTTACGCACGATGTGACGTACCGCACACGGATGAATGCGGAACGTAAACATCCGGGGGGCCGGAGTCTCACATTCGGGACGGAAACGTGTTCGCCCGTAGCGGAGGGAACCGGCGTCACCGGGCGTGGACTGTCAGTCCTTACGGGTAAGACATTCCTAGTGGATCGGGGCGACACGCTGTTTTACGGGGTCTCGGACCGGCTTCCGTTCGCCATCGGCGTACACATGTGACGGGTATCTGCCTGGCCTGCGGGAACATCGTCTCCCACCATCGGGTTGGAGCAGTTGTCGGCACTTACAACCGGGTTTTCCCACGGACGTGAGGGTGAGCCGCGGACGGATGTCGGCAGTTGGAATGAGCTGTCCCGCCCCGCGGGACTAGCATGCGGAAGGACAGGGCGGGGACCGACCCCGAACTGCCCGACCGCTCTGAGGAGCGATAAACGATGTTCGAGAGGTTCACCGACCGCGCGCGGCGGGTTGTCGTCCTGGCTCAGGAAGAAGCCCGGATGCTCAACCACAACTACATCGGCACTGAGCACATCCTCCTGGGCTTGATCCACGAGGGTGAGGGTGTCGCCGCTAAGGCCTTGGAGAGCCTCGGGATTTCGCTCGAGGCTGTTCGCCAGCAGGTTGAGGAGATCATCGGCCAGGGGCAGCAGGCCCCGTCCGGCCACATCCCCTTCACCCCGCGGGCGAAGAAGGTCCTGGAGCTTTCGCTCCGAGAGGCCCTCCAGCTCGGCCACAACTACATCGGCACCGAGCACATCCTGCTCGGCCTGATCCGCGAGGGCGAGGGCGTCGCCGCCCAGGTCCTCGTGAAGCTGGGCGCCGATCTCAACCGAGTCCGGCAGCAGGTCATCCAGCTGCTCTCCGGCTACTCCGGCGGAGGCAAGGAGTCGGCCACGGCCGGCGGCCCGGCCGAGGGCACGCCCTCGACCTCGCTCGTCCTGGACCAGTTCGGCCGCAACCTGACGCAGGCCGCTCGCGAATCCAAGCTCGACCCGGTCATCGGGCGCGAGAAGGAGATCGAGCGGGTCATGCAGGTGCTGTCCCGCCGGACCAAGAACAACCCGGTCCTCATCGGCGAGCCCGGCGTCGGCAAGACCGCCGTCGTCGAGGGCCTGGCCCAGGCGATCGTCAAGGGCGAGGTTCCCGAGACCCTCAAGGACAAGCACCTCTACACGCTTGACCTGGGTGCCCTGGTCGCCGGTTCCCGCTACCGCGGTGACTTCGAAGAGCGCCTCAAGAAGGTCCTCAAGGAGATCCGCACCCGCGGCGACATCATCCTGTTCATCGACGAGCTCCACACCCTCGTGGGTGCGGGCGCCGCCGAGGGCGCGATCGACGCCGCCAGCATCCTGAAGCCCATGCTGGCCCGTGGTGAGCTCCAGACCATCGGTGCCACGACGCTCGACGAGTACCGCAAGCACCTTGAGAAGGACGCGGCCCTCGAACGCCGCTTCCAGCCGATCCAGGTGGCGGAGCCTTCCCTCCAGCACACCATCGAGATCCTCAAGGGCCTGCGCGACCGCTACGAGGCCCACCACCGTGTTTCCATCACGGACGAGGCCCTCGTGCAGGCGGCCACCCTGGCCGACCGGTACATCTCGGACCGCTTCCTCCCGGACAAGGCGATCGACCTGATCGACGAGGCCGGCTCCCGGATGCGCATCCGCCGGATGACCGCGCCGCCGGACCTCCGCGAGTTCGACGAGAAGATCGCGAACGTGCGTCGCGACAAGGAGTCGGCCATCGACTCCCAGGACTTCGAGAAGGCGGCTTCCCTCCGTGATTCGGAGAAGCAGCTGCTGGCGGCGAAGGCCAAGCGCGAGAAGGAATGGAAGGCCGGCGACATGGACGTCGTCGCCGAGGTCGACGGCGAGCTCATCGCCGAAGTCCTGGCGACCGCGACCGGCATTCCGGTGTTCAAGCTGACCGAGGAGGAGTCCTCGCGGCTCCTGCGCATGGAGGACGAGCTCCACCGTCGCGTCATCGGCCAGAAGGACGCCATCAAGGCGCTCTCCCAGGCGATCCGTCGTACCCGTGCGGGTCTGAAGGACCCGAAGCGTCCCGGTGGCTCGTTCATCTTCGCCGGCCCGTCCGGTGTCGGTAAGACCGAGCTCTCCAAGACGCTCGCCGAATTCCTCTTCGGCGACGAGGACGCGCTGATCTCCCTCGACATGTCGGAGTTCAGCGAGAAGCACACGGTTTCCCGTCTCTTCGGTTCGCCCCCCGGCTACGTGGGCTACGAAGAGGGCGGCCAGCTGACCGAGAAGGTCCGCCGGAAGCCGTTCTCCGTCGTCCTCTTCGACGAGGTCGAGAAGGCGCACCCGGATATCTTCAATTCCCTTCTCCAGATCCTGGAAGACGGTCGTCTGACCGACTCCCAGGGCCGGGTCGTGGACTTCAAGAACACGGTCATCATCATGACGACCAACCTGGGTACGCGGGACATCTCGAAGGGCTTCAACCTGGGCTTCGCGGCCCAGGGCGACACGAAGACCGGATACGACCGGATGAAGGCGAAGGTCAACGAAGAGCTCAAGCAGCACTTCCGGCCCGAGTTCCTCAACCGTGTCGACGACACCGTCGTCTTCCACCAGCTCACCGAGGAAGACATCGTCCAGATCGTCGACCTGATGATCGCCAAGGTGGACGACCGCCTCAAGGACCGCGACATGGGCATCGAGCTCAGTGCCGAGGCCAAGGCGCTGCTCGCCAAGCGCGGCTACGACCCGATCATGGGTGCGCGTCCGCTGCGCCGCACGATCCAGCGCGAGATCGAGGACATCCTGTCGGAGAAGATCCTCTTCGGCGAGCTGCGCCCCGGTCACATCGTGGTCGTCGGCAAGGAGGGTGAGGGCGACGAAGCCAAGTTCACCTTCCGCGGCGAGGAGAAGACCCCGATCTCGGACCTTCCCCCGATCGAGGCGACGGGCTCCGGCCCGGACCTGTCCAAGGGCGCGTAAGCGCTAGCCGCTTGCAGCAGCACGAAGGGGCGGGCGCCGGGCGGCCCGAGGGGGGGGGGGGCGCCGCCGGAGGGGGCGGGGGGGGGGGAAGGGCACCCCCCGGGCCCGCGCCCGCGGGGCGCGCGCCCGCCGGGGGGCGCCGCGCCGGG
>NZ_JBHYVM010000031.1:80865-109789 GCF_042750105.1 Streptomyces sp. NPDC059443
CTCCCGGGCCCGCAACGCCCGTGCGGCTTGCCCCCCCGCGGGGGGGGGGCGCCCGTCCCCATTCGGTTCCGGGGCCGCCCCTTTCGGCGTCAGTGGTTGGCGAAGCGTCCCGCCGGGTCACCGAGCGCTTCGGCGAGGACACCGGGGAAGAAGCGAACGGCCGGCAGGGACAACCCGTCGGGCATGTCTCGGAGGTCGTCCAGGTGCAGCTCCCTCAGCTTCCCCAGACCTCGGATCACTTCCCATCCGGCCGCTCCGGGGGAGACGTCGTGGAGCCTGAGCTCTCCGAGCTCGTGCATCCGGCCCAGCGCGGCCCAGGAGGAAGGGGCCCGGTCGAGACCGATCCGGGCCAGGGACACGCCCGGATCGAGGTCGTCGAAGGACCAGTCGATGCCACGGCCGTACAAGGTGAGGGCGCGCAGCCCGGGCCAGCTCGCGATCAGATGTCCCAGGGACGGAGTTCCGGTCGAGCTGAGGTTGAAGGATTCGATCCCGAGCCCGTACAGCCCGCTCAGGTCCAGGAGGCGCTCGCACCCCGCGATGTAGACACTGCGCAAGGCCGTCTGCCCGCGGAGGAAGCCGAGCTCCGTCAGGTCGGCGTCGAGCAGGGCCAGGCTCTGGACCCGGCGCCGGCCCAGGTAGTCGGCCAGGGCGTCCCCGGACACCGTGCCCGTGACGGTCAGGCTCCGTGCCGGCGGGAGGAAGGATCCGAGCGCGCTCAGTTCGGCGTCCGAGGCGACCGTCAGGTCGTGGGGGGCGGGCTTGATGCGGCCGAGGACCTCCTGCGCGAATTCGCGGGCGTCGAAGGAGTGCCAGAGCTCCACCAGCTCGCGCCGCACCTGGAATGACGGATGGGCGGCGAACCGGGCGAGGTAGGGGATGGCCCCGTCCGCACCGCAGCCACCGGCCGCGAGGACCGAACAGTGCGCGGAGTTGTCGTCCGGCACCTCCTCCGGCCCCGGCAGCAGGTCCAGGATCAGCGGTCCGCAGCGCGCGAGGGACCGCGCCGCGTCGAAGCTGGTCGGCGGGATCAGCCGCCCGGCCGCGATCCGCACCGCGTCCCGCAGCTCCGGTTCCAGCTCGGCGGCGTACTCCAGGCAGGCCAGGGCCAGCAGCACCGAGCGGTCGGAGTCGCGGAGCAGCAGCTCGCGGATGATCGCCGCGCGGTCCCGGGGGCGGCCCTGGGCGACCGCCATGCGGATGACGTCCTCCCACTGGTCGTCGTCCGCGTGCCGGGTCAGTTCGCCGAGGCTCCCCTCGTCCAGGGCCGCCCCGGCCCCCAGGAAGTCCTGGAAGGTGCGGTGGACGAACTCGACGGTGTCCTCCGTGGGGGCCCGCAGCAGCCCGCTCCGCTCCACGAAGTGCCGTAGGACGGCCTGGGCGTCGCCCAGGGCCCGCGCGGCCGGTACGGCGGGCAGCGCGGCCGCGATGAGTCCCTCGGCCCGTTCGCGGCCGATCTCGACCCGGCCGTTGCGGATCAGCCAGTACGCGAGCCGTTGCAGCAGCTGGATCTGCGGCTCCTCCTCCAGGAAGGGAAGGCGCAGGTCCCGCTCCCGGTCCCGGCGGTGCAGCAGCATCGACAAGGCGGCCGCGTACAGCTCCTTGCGGCCGGAGGGCAGGAACCCCCGGCGTTCGCGGTGCAGGGCGCAGATCAGCCCGCACAGCAGCGGGTTGGTGGCGAGCCGGGCCAGGTCGGGCTTGGTGCGCAGGGAGTCCAGCAGCTGCTCGCACAGGTCCTCGTCGGGCTCCTCGCCCGCCCCCGTGGCCGCCCGGTGCCAGCGGGCGACGAAGCCGGTGACCTCGGTGCGGTTCATGGGGGAGAGGGCCAGTTCGGTGAACCCGTCGTCGGCGAGCCAGTCCTGGCGGACCGCCGAGGGGCGGGAGGTGACGAGCCAGCGGTTGCCGGGGTACGCGGCGATCAGGTCGGAGAGCCAGTTGCGGGCGCGGGCCCGCTCGGCCTCCGGGATCTCGTCGATGCCGTCGACGAGGACCAGGCCGCGCCCGTCGTGTAGGACCCGGTCCTCCCAGCCCTCGGGCGCCCGTCCCTTCAACGCCGTGGCGGCGAGGAAGTCCTCGGGGGCGGGCAGCCGCTCCCCGTGCCCGGTCAGGGTCCGCAGGGGCAGCACGTAGGGGATGAGCCCGCCCCCGCCACCGCCGCCGCCCCCGCCACCGCCGCCGCCCCCGGCGCCGTCCGCGTCCCGGGCGGTGGAGACGGCCAGCCACTGGATGAGCGTGGTCTTGCCGGAGCCGGCCTCGCCGCGCAGCAGGACCCGCTCGCAGCGGGCGAGGGTCTCCTCAGTGGTGACGGGAGCGCTGTGGAACGCGTGGGTCCCGCCCGTGCCCCCGTCGGCGCCGCGCGGGCCGAGGCCGCCGGTGTGGCGGGAGCGCGAGGTCACCTCCAGGTTCACGTAGGCCAGGTCCAGCGGCCAGCGGTCCGAGCCCGGCGCCAGGTCCAGCCCGAAGATCGTCAGGGTGGCGTGCCGTTTGACGAGGTACGCCCGGTACCTGCGCTCGAACTCCGCGTCCCCGGCGTCCTGGCGGGGGATCCGGGCGATCAGGGTGTCGATCTTGTCGATCACCTCGGTCTGGCGGCGGGCCTGCTCCACCAGGGCGGCCGGGATGAAGGTGGAGCGGGTGGTGAAGAAGTGCAGGATGTGCAGGCAGGTGAGCTCCAGCAGCCGGTCGTGGAAGAGCTCGGCGTCCCGCCCCAGGCCCGTGGCGGGCGCGGCCCTGCGCAGTTCGGCCGCGAAGGCCCGCGGGCCCATCCGCACCGCATGTACGTCCTCCAGGGCGATGTCCCCGAGCGCGTACAGGGTGGCGGCGAGCGCGGCCGGGACCCCCGCCTCCTCGCCGGGCGGGAGCGGGTGCTCGCCGGGGGCCCGCAAGGCCTCGGCGACCAGCTTCTCCGCGAGCCGGCGCAGATCGTCCCGGGACAGGACGCGCTGCTCGCGCACGGAGACGTAGGAGGAGATCCGCACGGGCCGGTCCACGAGTCCGGCGCCGGCCCCCTCCCCCCGGAAGAGCTTCTTCACGAGGGGGGTCACGACCCCCGAGGCCAGCCGGATCCCGATCACGGATGCGTCCACGAGGCGTGAGCGTAGCTCCGGGCGGAACGCGGCGCAGGGCTTTGGGCCCGAAGAAGGGGGTGCGGAGGTCCCGGGCCGGTGACAAGCCGCACAGGGCAAATCGGACCTACTAGGAGCATTCGTAGATCCGAACGTCCGATTTGCCCTACCCCAACCCCAGTGACGACGCGGTCAACAGGACGGACAGCCCTCCCCGCACCTACGAGGCCGGGTAGTAATCGGGGGGTTTGGGGAAGCCGGGGGGCCCGGGTTACCAAGGGTGGGCAAGCAGGCCCGGCACCCCGCTCAGCGTGCCGGGTCCTCTCTTGCCCGAAGCACCGTCCCCGTCCCCGGCCCCGGAGGTTCCTCGATGTCCCCGAAGCGCGTCATCACCCGTCGTACCCGTATCGCCATCGGCGCCACCGCTCTCGGTGCGGCCCTGGCGCTCGGGGCCGGGACGACCGCAGCCTTCGCGGACGAGGCCCAGACCGCCCTGGCCGGCACCGCCGAGCTCGTCGCCGAGCAGGCCACCGCCCAGGCCGCGGCGGTCGCCGCGAAGCCGGCCGTCACCTGGGAGAAGCCGGTGGAGCGCTACACGCTCTCCGCGACCTTCGGCGTGGGCGGCGCCATGTGGTCGCACAAGCACTCCGGCCAGGACTTCGCCGTCCCCGTCGGCACCCCGGTCGAGGCCGTCTCGGCGGGCACCGTGGTCAAGGCCGGCCCGAACGGCGGCGGCGACGGCCCGGCGTACGGCAACGCCATCGTGATCAAGCACGCGGACAACACGTACTCGCAGTACGCGCACCTCTCGAAGATCCAGGTCAAGATCGGCCAGAAGGTCTCGATGGGCCAGCAGATCGCCCTGTCCGGCAACACCGGCAATTCGAGCGGCCCGCACCTCCACTTCGAGATCCGGACCACCCCGAACTACGGTTCGGCCGTGAACCCGGTCGCCTTCCTGCGGACGGTCGGCGTCACCGTCTGACCTGTCCGGCCCCTCCGACCCGTCCGGTCGGCCGGCGGGATCAGAACAGCAGCCAGGCCCCGACCGGCCTGATCGAAGGGTCGATCTTGCCCGGCTGCTGGTCGTCCACCTGCTCCGGCGACAGCGCGATCTTGTAGATCCGCAGGCTGTCCATGCTCCCGGCCCAGGCCCCGGCCCAGTTGCCCTGGGCGCGGGTGCGGCCCAGCTCCAGCGGCCCGGGGGCCTTGTAGATGCCGGGGACCTTGGCCTCGTTGATCTGCTTGCCGTTCACGAACAGCGTGATCATCTTGTCCGTGGCGTTGTAGGTGGCGGTCAGCTCCGTCATGGTGTTGTCCATCTTGCGGCCCTCGGCCACGACGGTCTGCGTGGTGCTGTCCGCGCCCTCCTTGTTCGTCTGGACCCGGAAGATCCACGCCGGCTTGCCGTTCACCTCGTCCGAGCCCAGTTCGAAGGCGAACGTCTTCTCGTTGCCCTGGCTGACGGCGATCTGCCGCCCCTTCGCGGCGGTGTTCGAGATCCGGGCCGAGACGGTGAAGCTCTTCGACACGTCGATGAGCGCCTTCTGGGACTCCGCGCACGAGTTCGGGGTTCCGGTCGTACGGAACTCGAACCGCTTGTCGACCGGCACGGCGGAGGCCTCCGGGCCCATCTTCAGCGGCGACTTGCCGGCGCGGTCGCGCAGGACCGTCGGGTCGTCGGGGGCGGTCGGGATGTTGTCCGGCGCCTTGGAGCCGCTCGCCGAGGGGGAGGGCGAGGCGGAGGCCGACGGCGAGCCGCTCGCCTGCGGCTTGGCGTCGTCGGAGCCCTTGTCGTCGCCGAGCAGCAGGAACGCCGCCCCGCCGCCGGCGAGCAGGACCAGTGCGGTCGCCCCGCCGATGACCGCCCACAGCCGCTTCTTGCGCCGGTCCCGCTCGGCGCCTTCCGCCAGCGCGTT
Source organism: Streptomyces sp. NPDC059443 (assembly GCF_042750105.1). Taxonomy (NCBI): domain Bacteria; kingdom Bacillati; phylum Actinomycetota; class Actinomycetes; order Kitasatosporales; family Streptomycetaceae; genus Streptomyces; species Streptomyces sp. NPDC059443. Next base: position 85,850 of record NZ_JBHYVM010000031.1, read on the forward strand.
CCAGTCCGGCTCGTCGGGCGACGGCTGGAACGGACCGGGTACGGGCGGCACCTGCGGGAAGGGGCCCTGCTGGTACGGACCCGGCTGCGGGTAGCCGTATCCGGCGGGCGGGACCTGCCCGTCGGCCGGCGGGCCGAAGCCGCCGGGCGCACCGGGCGCACCGGGCGCGGGCGGGTAGCCGTAGCCCCCGGGCTGGCCGGCCTGCGGATAGCCGTACCCGCCTGCGGGTATCTGCCCCTGCGGGTATCCGTAGCCGCCGTTGTCGGGGGCGCCGGGTGCGGGCTGGGGGTTTTGCGGGCGATCCGTACCGTCAGTCATGGATCGGATGCTAAAACATCGACGTCCGCAATCGAACAGCCGTTGGTCGCGATACGGTTCCGCCCGGTCAGGGCAGCCGCACGATCGGGAAGCTGCCCGTGGCCGTCGGCGCGTGCTCCGGCAGCCACAGCACCGCCACCGCCCCGGCCGCCGCGCCGCCCTGGACGAAGCCGCCCGGGGCCGCCACGTTGCGGAACGTCAGCCGGGCGCCCAGCACCCGCGCCTGCCCCTCCGCGATGGTCAGCCCCAGCCCGTGCCCCACGCCGGCGCGGTCCGTGGACCCGGTGCGGAACCGGCTAGGCCCCTCGCGCAGCAGCGCTTCCGGGAATCCCGGCCCGTGGTCCCGGACCCGTACGACCCGGCCCTCGACGTCGACCTGGACGGGCGCCCGCCCGTACCGCGCGGCGTTCGCGAGGAGGTTCCCGAGGATCCGCTCCAGGCGGCGCGGGTCGGTGCTGACGATCTCGTCCGCGACGATCCGTACGGTCGCCTCCGGCATCAGGGAGTTGACCCGGCGGCTCACGAACTCGCCCAGTGCCACGTCCTGGAGCTCCGCCCGCTCGGACGTGCTGTCCAGCCGGGCCACCTCCAGCACGTCCTCGACCAGCGCCCGCAGGGCCTGCGCGCGGTCCCGTACGAGCTCGGTCGGCCGGCCCGGAGGCAGCAGTTCCGCCGCCGTGAGCAGGCCGGTCACCGGGGTGCGCAGCTCGTGCGCGATGTCGGCGGTCACCCGCCGCTCGGCCTCCAGCCGCTGCTGGAGCGCGTCCGCCATCGCGTCGACGGCCCGCGCGAGATCGTCGGTCTCGTCGCGCACGACGCCGCCGACCGCGTCCCGGACCCGTACCTCGGGGTCCCCGTGCGCCACCCGCTGGGCGGCGGCCGCGGCCTTGCGCAGCCGGCGCGAGATCTGTCCGCCGATGAGCACGCCGAGTGCGGAGCCGCCGACCACCACCGCGAGGGAGCCGACGACCAGGGCCCGGTCCAGGTCGCGCACCATGTTGGCGCTCTCCCGGAACTGGGTGTGCAGCGAGAGCACCTGCCCGTTGCCGAGCGGTACGGCCGCCCACACCTCGGGGAGCCCGCGCGGGTTCTCCTGGATGTAGGTGCCGCGACGCCCGGAGCGGGCCTTCTCGCGCAGGTCCGCTGGCAGTTCGGGGTCGTTCAGCTTGGCGCCCATGGGCGGCTTGCGGCCGGCCTCGGCGTTGCGGGAGATGAACTGGACCCGGTCCAGCTGCACCTCGCGGGCGCTCTCCAGCATCGACACGCGGGCAGCGCTGTGCACCACCAGGCTGAGCGCGAGGGCGGTGAGGGCGCCGACGGAAGCGATGGCGAGCGTGATCTTCCAGCGGATTCCGGTCCGGAGGGTGAACCGCTTCATGCCCGCTTCATCCCCGTGCTCATCCGCGTGCTCATCCGCGTGCTCTCCCCGCGTTCGTTCTTCTCAAGGCATCAGGCCTTCAGCTTGTATCCGAAACCCCGGACCGTCTCGATCCGGTCCTGCCCGATCTTGGTGCGCAGGCGCTGGACGTGGACGTCCACCACCCGGGTGTCGCCACCCCAGTCGTAGTCCCAGACCCGCTCCAGCAGCCGGTCACGCGAGAGGACGGTACCCGGGGAGGTGGAGAACTCCAGCAGCAGCCGCATCTCGGTGGGCGTCAGCGCCACCGAGGCACCGGCCTTGCGCACCTCCATGCCCTCCGTGTCGACCTCCAGGTCGCCGAAGACCAGGACCCCGCGCTCGTCGTCGTCCCCCTCGCCGTCGCCGCCCGATCCGCCGCCCTGCGGGCCGCCGGCGTGGCCGAAGCGGCGCAGGACCGCGCGGATGCGGGCGACGAGGACGGAGCCGTCGAAGGGCTTGGTGACGTAGTCGTCGGCGCCCGCCTCCAGGCCCAGGACCACGTCGATGGAGTCGGCACGGGCCGACAGCATGATCACGGGGACCGTGGACTCGTCGCGGATGCGGCGGCACAGGCTCACGCCGTCCATGCCGGGCACCATCACGTCGAGCAGGGCGATGTCGGGCCGGTCCGCCCGGAAGGACTCCAGGCCGGACAGTCCGTCGGGCATGGCGGTGACCACGAACCCGTCGCGCTCCAGCGCCAGGGTCGTGGCCTCACGGATGACGTCGTCGTCCTCCACGAACAGGACATGGGTATCGGCCATTCGGGAGCCTCGCCTCGCCTCGGTACTCGTACTCGTACGCGGTTCTCGTACGCGGTTCTCTGATTGTCAGCTCTTCGGAGTGACGGCGGGAGCGGGGGCGACCCCGCCGTCGACCACGTTGCTGTAGTCGGTGTGCACCCGGTCCTGCTCGGTGAACTTCTCCCCGTTCCAGCGGTACGTGATCACGTCCTCGCCCGACGGATAGGCGAGCGCCTCGCTCTTCGCGTAGATCTGCTTGGTGACGACCAGGTCCCCCCGGTCGATCTCCGCGTAGACGGGCGGCTGCTCGTCGGCGAAGACATTCTCGTACTTCGTGCCCTCCTCGCGGTACACGTACGTACCGCGGCCCAGGGCGTCGGCGCAGGACAGGACGTTGACCACGATGTCGACGGCCGGGCCGCCGGTGACCTTCCCGTAGCTGACGTCGACCGGGTACTCCTTGCCCGTGCAGGGCTTCAGGTCCCGCTTGATCTCGGCGCTGACCTTGGGATCCGCCTTGAGCAGCTCGACCGGGTCCACCTTCTTGCCCGTCTTGCCGGAGGCCTGGGGAGCGAGGGGAACGGTGCTGGCCGCCCCGTCGTGCTCGGCGGGAGCGGAGGAGGGCGCGCCGGTCTTGGCCACCGAATCGGTGCGGGCCGGGCCGCCGTCGCGCAGACCGGTGCCTCCGGTGGAGCAGCCGGCCGCGAACAGCACAGTGCCGGCGAGGACAGCCGTCCCCGCCGACATGAGTACCACTGAGCTCTTGGCGCTCAGGCCCCGCTTGTGGCCGTTCAGGCCGCGCACCGCTCACGCCCCTCGTACCTGATGGTGTGGTCACCGCGCTCCAGCGCACGCATGTCCAGGTCCCGGCTCTCCAGCTCCTGCCGGAGACGGGCCAGTGCGCGGTGCAGAGTGCTCTTCACGGTTCCCGCCGACATGCCGAGCGCCGCGGCCGTCTCCTCGGTGCTCATCTGCTCCCAGTGTCGCAGCACGACCACGCTGCGCTGCTTGGGCGCGAGCACCTTGAGGATGTCCATCAGCAGGGCGCGGTCGGCGCGCTGGTCCGAGCCGTCCTCGACCGAGGCGTCGGGGAGCTGCTCGGTGGGGACCTCTTCGAGCTTGCGGGCACGCCACCACTCGGTGCGCGTGTTGATCATGACGCGGCGCAGGTAGGCATCGGCGAGGGACTTGTCGGCGATGCCGTCCCAGCGGCCGTAGGTGCGCACGAGGGCGGTCTGCAGGAGGTCCTGCGCGTCGGTCGGGTCCGGGACCAGGCGACGGGCACTGCGCAGCAGCGCGTCCTGCCGAGTGCGTACGTACTCTTCGAATTCGAGTACATCGCCGTGCGCCATCTCAGACCGCCTCCGCTACCGTCCACCCGCTGATCCGCTGTCTTACGGGTTCGACGTTACGGAGGCACTGTCACGGGCCTGTGCGAGTGAGCCTTCGGTGGACGCACGGACACCCATAGGTTGTGTAACAGCGGCTGTGAGCTGCGGTTTCTCCGGCTAAGCGGAATCCCTGAGTCAGCCCCCGGTGGCCGTGGGTTCCTCTGCCGGGTTCACCGCCGGGCCCCCCGCGGGGAGCCCCGCCGGAAGCCGGTACATCCGCCCGGCCAGCGGCTCCACCAGCCCGTCCGCGACCAGCCCGTCCAGGGCCCGGGCCCGCTGTACGGGCTCGCCCCAGACCGTGTCGAGGACCGACTGCGGCACCGCGCCGACCGCCTCGCGCAGCACCGCGAGGAGCTTGCCGCGCACCTGCCGGTCCGTACCGGCGTACGTCTGCCCGCGCCTCGGCGGCCCCTCGTGCGCGGGCTTCCCGGCGAGCCGCCACGCGCACAGCCCGGCCACGGGGCAGCGCGCGCAGTCCGGTGACTTGGCCGTGCAGACCAGGGCCCCGAGCTCCATCGAGGCCGCCGCCCAGCGGGCCGCGGTCTCCTCGTCCTCGGGCAGCAGGGCCCGCGCCAGGCGCCGCTCGGCGGCGGTCGTGGCGTTCGGCGGGTACTCGACCCCCGTCGCGGTGCGCGCGAAGACCCGGCGCACGTTGGTGTCCAGGACGGCGTGCCGCTGCCCGTACGCGAAGGAGGCCACGGCGGCCGCCGTGTACTCGCCGATCCCGGGCAGCGCCAGCAGCTGCGCGTGCTCGCGCGGTACGTCGCCCCCGTGCCGCTCCGTTATCGCGAGGGCCGCGCCGTGCAGGCGCAGGGCCCGGCGCGGATAACCGAGCCGCCCCCAGGCCCGTACGGCCTCTCCGGGAGCCTCGGCGGCCAGGTCGGCGGGGCGGGGCCAGCGGGCCAGCCACTGCTCGTACACCGGCAGGACCCGGTTGACGGGGGTCTGCTGGAGCATGAACTCGCTGACCATCACCCCCCAGGGGCCGGCCTCGGGGCGGCGCCAGGGAAGGTCGCGGGCATGTCCGTCGAACCACGCGATGACCGGGGAGTGCAGCGCGGCGGCGGAGGGGGGCGTCGAGGACGAGGATGCAGTCATGGCAGACGGCATCCTGGCACGTTTCGCCCCTACCGTGCCGGGCCCGGCCCCGCGATCAGGACAGCGGTGCGGCCGCCGTTGGCCCGCATGGCGGCGATGATCCTACTGGTCGGACCGGTGAGGGCGAGGACGGCGAGCGCGGCGAGACTGGCGCCCAGCAGCAGGCCCATCGCCACGTCGTGCGGGTAGTGGACGCCGACGAACACGCGGGAGAAGGCCATCAGCAGCGCGAGCGGAACGGTCAGCAGCGCGAGGCGGCTCACGGCCAGGGCCAGCGCGACGGCGGCGGCGCCCGCGATGGTGGCGTGATTGCTCGGGAAGGACCAGTCGCCGGTGGCCGGGCACTTGACGAGCGAGGCCGCCGCTCCGGCCACGGCCCGGCAGGGGCGCTCCTCGTCCACGCTGGACTTCACCAGCTCCGAGCCCACGTACGCGAGGGCGGTGGCCAGGGGTGCGAGCAGGGCGAGCGCGACGGTCCGGGGGTCGCGCCCGCCGCGTGCGCGCCACCACACGGCTATGAAGAGGGCGCCGAAGACGAACAGTCCGTACTTCGTCCAGACCTCGAAGGCCGATTGGACCCACGCGGGGGTCGAGTGGGCGAAGTCGGTGATGTCGAGGTAGAGGCCGGAGCTGTCCATGGTCACTGACGGTACCCAAAGTGGAATAACGCCCTCATCAGTGCCTGGCCGATTCCGGCCGGTCCCGGCCGCCTCGGCGAGATGATCATCGGCAAAACAAGCCGTCTGCGCGGCATGTGGGGCACGGATCGCGCCCCGGACTCTCGTAAAGTTCCGTCCGTGGGATCTCTGCGCAATCCGGTCGGGCCGCTCCCCTCCTCCATCTACTGGCGACGGAGGGCCGTGCTGGCGTCCGTTGCCGCGCTCCTGGCGCTCCTCGCCGTATGGACCGTCAGCTCCGGCGGGGGGAAGACGAGTGCGAACGGCAAGGGCCGGGGCGGCTCCGATCCCGTCACCCAGATCACCCCCGGCCCCTCCGGCTCCGGCCCGGCGATCAGTCAGGCCCCGGGCGGCCGCGGCGAGTCGGGCACGGGCACGGGCACCGGCGGTACGGGCGCGGGCGCCGACCCGGGCGCGAGCCCCGGCACGGGCCCCGGCAAGAACGGCGAGCCGGGCGGCGACCAGGGCGCGGCGGACGGGGGCTCCGGCGGCTCCGGCGGCTCCGCCGTCAACCAGACCGTCCCGGCGGACTCACCGCTGCCCACGTGCGCGGCGGGTGCGCTGCAATGGGAGGTCAAGAGCGTGAAGAACGAGTACGAGGCGAACGAGAAGCCCCGCCTCGAACTCATCGCGCGCAATGTCTCCGGCACCACGTGCAAGGTCGATCTCGGCCCGAAGCAGGCGGTCCTGACCATCACTCAGGCGAGCAACGCGAAGTCGGTCTGGTCCTCGTCGGACTGCCCGACGGGCGCGGCCAACGTCTTCTTCCGCGTCCCCTCGCAGGGCGAGACGAAGCAATCCCTGGAATGGGACCGCCACTTCAGCGCGGCGACCCAGTGCGGGTCGCCTCCGGCGGGGGCTGCTGTGGCGGACACGTACGTGGTCGAGGTCAAGTCCCCCGGGATGCCGGTGGCCCGAACCTCGTTCGTGCTGAAGCAGGACTAACCGCGCGGCGCCGTGGCCGGGGGCCAGCCCCCGGACCCCCGCGCCTCAAACGCCGGCGGGGCTGGAAAATCCAGCTCCCTAGACGTACCGCTCCAGGATCGAGGACTCCGCCAGGCGGGACAGGCCCTCGCGGACGCTACGGGCACGGGCCTCGCCGACCCCGTCGACGGTCTGGAGGTCGTCCACCGACGCGGCGAGCAGCTTCTGGAGGCCACCGAAGTGCTCCACCAGCCGCTCGATGATCGCGCCCGGCAGCCGGGGCACCTTCGCCAGCAGTCGGTAGCCCCGCGGGGACACCGCCGAGTCCAGGGTCTCCGGCGAACCCGTGTACCCCAGCGCCTTCGCCACGATCGCCAGTTCCAGCAGCTCCGGATGGGTCAGCGCGTCCAGCGCCGGCAGCGCTTCCTCCACCGTCCGCGACCGCTTCGCCGTCGGCTCCGGCACGTAGTCCCGGATGACCAGCTCGCGCTCCTGCTCGATCCCGACCGTCAGCTCGTCCAGCTGGAGCGACAGCAGTCGGCCGTCCGTGCCCAGCTCGACCACGTATTCCGCGATTTCCGTCGCGATCCGGCGGACCATTTCCAGCCGCTGCGCCACCGCCGTGACATCGCGGACCGTCACCAGGTCCTCGATCTCCAGCGCGGACAGCGTGCCCGCTACCTCGTCCAGGCGGAGCTTGTACCGCTCCAGCGTGGCCAGCGCCTGGTTCGCCCGGGACAGGATCGCCCCGGACTCCTCCAGCACGCGCCGCTCGCCGTCCACGTAGAGCGCGATCAGCCGCATCGACTGCGACACCGACACCACCGGGAACCCGCACTGCTTCGAGACGCGGTCCGCGGTCCGGTGCCGGGTGCCCGTCTCCTCCGTGTGGATCGACGCGTCCGGCACCAGCTGCACGCCCGCGCGCAGGATCTTGGTGAGGTCCTTGTCCAGGATCAGCGCGCCGTCGAGCTTGCACAGCTCGCGCAGGCGGGTCGCGGTGAACTCCACGTCCAGGACGAAACCGCCCGTGCACATCGCTTCCACGGACTTGTCCATGCCGAGGACGATGAGCCCGCCGGTGTTGCCGCGGACGATCCGTTCGAGGCCGTCGCGCAGCGGCTGACCGGGTGCGACCGCGCTCAGCGAGGCACGCATCATGGCCTCCTGCTTGGAGCTCGCGCCCGACTTCCCGGATGCTGCTGCCCCGTCCTTGGCTGCCACTGCACTCCTCCGGTCGCGGGTTGTACCGCCTGCGTACGGCCGGGCGGACCAGCGCAAAGTCTACCGGCGCGGCCCGTGCGCCCGCCGTCCCTTGACCGGCATCGCCCCGGGAGGCCCCCGTACGGACCCCCTGACCTGCCCCCTGACCTGCCCCTCAGGCCCGGATCCGGTTGGCTAGCGCGCGTCCCGTTCCTTCTCCGCCGTACGCGACCGCCCGCGCGGCAGCACCCGTAGCGCATCGCCCATGTCGGCGACCTCGGTCACCTTCATCCCGGCCGGCACCTTCCCCGGATCCACCGGTACCAGCGCGTGCGTGAAGCCCAGCCGGTACGCCTCCGCGAGCCGCCGCTGTACGCCCGTCACCCGCCGCACCTCGCCCGCGAGCCCGACCTCGCCGATGGCGACCAGGTTCTTCGGGAGCGGTACGTCGCTGGCCGCCGAGGCCAGGGCCAGGGCGATCGCCAGGTCGGCGGCCGGCTCGGTGAGTTTCACTCCGCCCACGGTGGCGGAGTAGATGTCCCGCTTGCCCAGCGCCGTGATCCGGCCGCGCTGCTCCAGTACCGCCAGCATCATCGAGACGCGCGAGGTCTCCAGACCCGAGGTGGTCCGGCGCGGCGAGGGGATCTGCGAGTCCACCGTCAGCGCCTGCACCTCGGCGACCAGCGGCCGCTTGCCCTCCAGCGTCACCGTCAGGCAGGTGCCCGGGACGGGCTCGGCGCGGCGGGTCAGGAACAGCCCGCTCGGGTCGGCGAGTCCGTTGATGCCCTCGTCGGTCAGCTCGAAGCAGCCGACCTCGTCCGTGGTGCCGTACCGGTTCTTCACACCGCGTACGAGGCGCAGCCGCGCGTGCCGGTCGCCCTCGAAGCTCAGTACGACGTCGACCAGGTGCTCCAGCAGCCGGGGACCGGCGATCGCCCCGTCCTTGGTGACGTGGCCGACCAGCAGCGTGGACATCCCGCGCTCCTTGGAGGCCCGGATCAGCGCCCCGGCCACCTCCCGGACCTGGGCCATGCCGCCGGGCGCGCCGTCGATCTCCGGGGAGGCGACCGTCTGTACGGAGTCCATGATCAGCAGCGAGGGCTTCACCGCGTCGAGGTGCCCGAGGACGGCGGACAGATCGGTCTCGGCGGCCAGGTAGAGGTGGTCGCTGAGCGCGTTGATCCGGTCGGCCCGCAGCCGCACCTGGCTCGCCGACTCCTCGCCCGTGACGTACAGGGTGCGGTGCTCGTCGCTGGCGGCCTTCGCCGCGACGTCGAGCAGCAGCGTGGACTTGCCGACGCCCGGCTCGCCCGCGAGCAGCACGACCGCGCCGGGGACCAGCCCGCCGCCCAGCACCCGGTCCAGCTCGCTCACTCCGGTGCTGCGGGCGGTCGCCGTCCGCACGTCGACCTGCCCGATCGGCACGGCGGCCGTGGTGACCCGGCCCGCCGCGGTGGTCCGCACGGCGGGCGCGCCGCCCAGCTCCTCGACGGTGCCCCAGGCCTGGCACTCGGGGCACCGGCCGAGCCACTTGGCGGTGGAGTACCCGCACTCGGTACAACGGTAGGACGGCCGGTCCTTGGCGGATGAACGAGATGTACGGGCAGCCATGCGGCCCACCGTAGCCGCCGCCACCGACAGCCCCGTCCCGCCGTCCACCGCCGTGGACCTTCCGCCGTCCGCCGCCGCACTCCGCCGTCCGCCGCCGTGCACCGTCGTGCACCTTCCGGTCCGCCCTCTGGCGTGCGGCGTCAGGGGCGCTGTCAGCACGATGCCGATCTGTTCACCCGTAAGGGCTAAAAGTGGTGAAGGCTTCCGGGGCACCACCGGCGCGCCGCCTACGGTCGCCGAGTGAACAGCAGCAACCAGGCAGACCCCGCATCGCGCACCGGCGCACACCGGGCGCACGGGCGCGCGCCCACCGAGGGGACGAAGGCGGAGCAGCCGCCGCCACCGTTCCGGCACGAGCCCTACCTGGACGGCTTGTTCACGTACTGCCTCTCGGTCCTGTGTGACCACGACACCGCCACCGACGTGCTCGGCGACGTCCTCGCCGTAGCCGAACGGCACCCGGGCCGCTGCCCCGATGAAGGGGCCCGGCGCGCCTGGCTCTACGCCCTCGCGCGCTGGGCCTGCCTGCGCCGGCTCGCCGAGCGGCGGCGCACGCGGCACGGATACGGGGCGGGCTACGGGCACGGGCACGGGGGAGCGCATTCCGCCCGGCGTGCGCCGGAGCGCATGAGCCGGGACCGTGCGCCGGATCCGGCGCACGGGACCGCCGCTTCCACGACCACGACCACGTCCACGACCGCCTCCGCCGCCGGTTTCGCCACCGGCCCGGAAGGGAAGACGGGCGCAGAGGCGCTCGAACCCTCGGCGGCCCACCGCCATGCCGAGCTCGCCCGGCTCGCCTGGCCCGAGGCGGCCGGCACCACCCCCGAGCAGCGCGAGGCCCTCGAACTCGCCGTCCGCCACCGCCTCGGCGTCACCGAACTCGCCTCCGTCCTCGGCACGCCCCCGGCCGCCGCCCGCGAACTGCTCTCCGCGGCCGCCTGCGAGGTCGAGCGCACCCGCGCCGCCCTCGCCGTCGTGGAAACCGGCAACTGCCCGACCGTGTCCCGGCTCACCGGCGACGACGGCGAAGGCGGCGGGGACAGCGGAGACGGCGGCGCCGGGAACGTACTGCTGTCCTCCGCCCTGCGCGCCGAGCTCGTGCGCCACGTCGACGACTGCCCGCGCTGCCGCCGCGTCGCCGAACGCGTCGGCGTCGGCGCGCCCTGGCCCGGCTCGGGCGGCATCAACACCGTCGGCCTCCCGCTGGTCCCGGCCCCGCGCACCGCCGTCCGCGCCGCGATGCTCCGCTCGGGCACCGGCCGACGGGTCAGCGGATCCGGCCCGCGCTTCGACCGCACCGGCTTCCCCATGGACCCCAAGGACCGGGCGGCCCGCCGCGACCGGCTGCGCGCCCGCGCCGTGACCACCACCGTGGTCGCCACCGTCGTCGCGGCCCCGGTCCTGGCCCTGTGGGCGGCGTACCGGGCGGCTCCGAGCACCGGGGAACCCGTGGGCAACGGAGCCACCCGCATCTCGGCGAGCGAGGCGGAGCTCCCGCAGCCGCGCACCGACGGCCGCCCGCTGACCGCCTACGAGAACGCGGGCAACGCCGCCGTCGTCGCGGGCAACCCCCAGTTCGCCCCGGGCACCGCCGCCCCCGACGTCTCCGTCGAGGTCATCAGCAGCGGCGCCGCGCCGTCCGCCACCCCCGCCGGACCCGGCACCCCCGGCCGGCTGAGCGCGACCGCCTCCTCCCAGGGCTCGACCACCCTGCTGACGCTCACCGCCTCGGGCGGAGCCCCGGTCGACTGGCGGCTGTGGTCCGACGCCCCGTGGCTGCGGGCCAGCCAGACCTCGGGGCGGCTCGCCCCAGGAGAATCGGTCACCCTACGGATCAACGTGGACTCCGAAGCCCAGCCCGTAGGGGCCTGGACCGCCCGGGTCGGAGTGGATCCGGCCGGCGCGGTGATCTCCATCCAGGGCCGCGGCCGCCCGGCGCCGACCCCGACTCCGGCGGACCCGACGCCGACGCCGACCCCCACGCCGACTCCCACTCCCACTCCCACGCCGACCCCGACGCCGACCCCGGCACCCACCCCCACGCCGACCCCGACGCCGACACCCACGCCCACCCCCGTACCGAGCCAGTCGGGGGGAGCGGCCTCCCCGGCCGCTCCCCCCGCGCCTTCCGCCTAGCTTCGGCCTGGCTTCGGCCTAGCCTTCCGCCTAGCCCTCGGCCTTGGCCGGCGGCACCGGATCCGCCGGGTGCGGGGCCATCGGCAGCAGCGAGGCCAGCCGCGCCTCGCAGAGCGCGACGAGAGCCTCGTAGGCCTCCTTGCCCATCAGCTCCGTCAGCTCGGCGCGGTAGGACACGTAGACCGGGTCCCCGGCGCCGTGCGCGGACGTGGCCGACGTGCACCACCAGTGCAGGTCATGGCCGCCCGGACCCCAGCCGCGCCGGTCGTACTCGCCGATCGTCACCTGGAGCACCCGCGTGTCGTCGGGCCGGTCGATCCAGTCGTAGGTCCGCCGGATCGGCAGCTGCCAGCACACGTCCGGCTTGGTCTCCAGCGGCTCCTTGCCCTCGCGCACGGCCAGGATGTGCAGCGAACAGCCGGCCCCCGCCGGGAACCCGGGCCGGTTGAGGAAGATGCAGGCGCCGTCCCAGCGCCGGGTCTGCTTCTCCCCGTCGTCGTGCTGCGTCCACCCCGACTCGCTGCCGACGTCGTGGAACTGCCACAGCTCCGGCGTCAGCCGCGCCACGTTCTCGGCGACCCGCTTCTCGTCGTCCTCGTCGGAGAAGTGCGCGCCGAGCGTGCAGCAGCCGTCGTCCGCCCGCCCCGCCTGGATGCCCTGGCAGCCGCTGCCGAAGATGCAGGTCCAGCGGGAGGTCAGCCAGGTCAGGTCGCAGCGGAAGATCTGCTCCTCGTCGGCGGGATCGGGAAACTCCACCCAGGCCCTGGGAAAGTCGAGCCCCTTCTCATCGGCGACGAGGTCCTTCTTCGCCTTCGGGGCCTGCGAGCCCTTCGGAGGCTTCGGGGGCTTCGTCTTGTCCGACCGGGACTTGGACTTGTTGGCCTTCTTCGTATTTGGCACAAACCCCAGCCTAAGCGCCCCTTACTCCACCCCTACGCCTTCGGCCCAGTAGCGTTTCCTCCCATGAGACTCGGTGTCCTTGATGTGGGTTCGAACACGATCCATCTGCTGGTGGTGGACGCGCACCCCGGCGCGCGCCCGCTCCCGGCGCACTCGCACAAGGTGGAACTGCGGCTGGCGGAGCTGCTCGACGAACACGGCGCCGTGACGCCGGAGGGCGTGGAGCGGCTGGTCTCCGTCATCGGGGGCGCCGTGCAGGCCGCCGAGGACAAGGGCTGCGAGGACCTGCTCCCCTTCGCGACCAGCGCGGTACGGGAGGCCACCAACGCGGACGAACTCCTCGCCCGGGTCAAGGCCGAGACGGGCATCGAACTGCCGGTCCTGAGCGGCGACGACGAGGCGCGCCTGACCTTCCTGGCGGCGCGCCGCTGGTTCGGCTGGTCGGCCGGGAAGCTGCTGCTCCTGGACATCGGCGGCGGCTCGCTGGAGATCGCCTACGGCATCGACGAGGACCCCGACGCGGCCGTCTCCCTCCCGCTGGGCGCGGGCCGCCTGACCTCGGGCTGGCTGCCGGGCGACCCGCCGGACCCGGCCGACATCAGGGCCCTGCGGCGCCACGTCCGTGCGCAGATCGCCCGCACGGTCGGCGAGTTCAGCCGCTTCGGGACCCCGGACCGGGTGGTGGCGACCTCGAAGACGTTCAAGCAGCTGGCCCGGATCGCGGGCGCGGCCCGTTCCGCGGACGGCCTGTACGTCCAGCGGGACCTGACCCGCAAGTCCCTGGAGGAGTGGGTCCCGCGCCTCGCCGCGATGACCACGGCCCAGCGGGCCGCCCTCCCGGGCGTCTCGGAGGGCCGCTCCAACCAGCTGCTGGCGGGCGCGCTGGTCGCGGAGGGGGCGATGGACCTCCTCGGCGTGGACTCCCTCGAAATCTGCCCCTGGGCCCTGCGCGAGGGCGTCATCCTCCGCCGCCTGGACCACCTGCCGACGCCGGGCGGACCGGCGGCGTAGGGGCACCTCGATTTCCTACTCCTTTGATACGCCCGAGTATGCTGTGGGGTATGTCTGAGACGACCTACGGCATCGGCGAGGGACCGGCCGCCAGAGTGAGCCTGTCGCTGCCGGAAGGAACCGCGGAAGCGATCCGCTCGCGCGTCGGCAAGCGCGAGTTCTCCGCCTTCGTCGCCGCGGCGGTCGAACGTGAGCTTCGCGGCCAGATCCTCGACGAGTACCTGGCCGACTACGAGCAGCGGCGCGGCCCCCTCGGCGCCGAGTCCCGGCAGGTGGCACGACGAGTCTTCGACGAGATCTTCGCGGAGGACGAGGCGTGGCCCGCCGCAGGCTGAGCCACGAGGGCACGTTGGTTCTCGACAGCGAGGGCCTGTCGAAGCTCCTCGACGACGAGGAAGCCGTGGTGGCCCTCGTCGCGGAAGCCCGTGGTCGGGGCATGGAAGTGGTGGTCTGCGCCCTCACGATCATCGAGGCCGTGCACACCCGCACCAACAAGGCGCGGCTGAACCGGATCCTCTCCGGTCTCCGCGTGATCTCCGTAGGGGACGAAGAGGCTCGGGCGGCCTCGGCCCTCCTGATGGAGGCGGGTCTCCACGGCCACAAGTACGCCATTGACGCAGCTGTTGCCGAAGCCGCGTTGCGGCAGCTCCGCCCCATCGTGTTGCTGACGTCGGATGTCGACGACATGACGAAGCTCTGCGGGAACCGGGTCCACGTCGTCGGCGTTTGACCAGCCTTCCCCCGGGGTGCGGGAAGCCGTCCCGCCCCCGCCCCCGCCCGCTTCGACCCGTACCCTGTCCCCGTGGCAGAACCAGTCCGGATCCCGAGCGCGAAGGTCGCCCTCTCCACCGCCTCCGTCTATCCGGAGTCGACGGCGACCGCCTTCGAGATCGCCGCGCGCCTCGGCTACGACGGCGTGGAGGTCATGGTCTGGACGGATCCGGTGAGCCAGGACATCGACGCCCTGCGCCGGCTCTCCGACGACCACCAGGTCCCGATCCTGGCCGTCCACGCGCCCTGCCTCCTCATCACGCAGCGCGTCTGGTCCACCGACCCGTGGACCAAGCTCCAGCGCGCCCAGGCGGCGGCCGAGAAGCTCGGCGCGTCCACGGTCGTCGTGCACCCGCCCTTCCGCTGGCAGCGCCAGTACTCCCGCGACTTCGTCACCGGAATCTGGCGGATGGCGGACGAGACCGACGTCAAGTTCGCCGTCGAGAACATGTACCCCTGGCGCTACCGCGACCGCGAAATGCTCGCGTACGCGCCCGAGTGGGACGTCACCAAGGACGACTACCGCCACTTCACCGTCGACCTCTCCCACACCGCGACCGCCCGGACCGACGCGACCGCGATGATCGACCGGATGGGCGACCGCCTGGCCCACGTCCACCTCGCCGACGGAAACGGTTCCGCGAAGGACGAGCACCTCGTCCCCGGCCGCGGCAGCCAGCCCTGCGCCGAGCTGCTGGAGCGCCTCGCCACCACCTCCTTCGACGGGCACGTGGTCATCGAGGTCAACACCCGCCGCGCGATGTCCTCGGCGGAGCGCGAGGCCGACCTCGCCGAGGCCCTGGCCTTCACCCGTCTGCACCTGGCGGCCGGCGCCGCCCCGGCCGGGACCCCGCGCCCGTGACGGAACCCGCGCAGCGCCCCCGCCGCGGCCCCGGCCGCCCCCGCCAGGACGAGGCCGACGACGGCCCCGGCACCCAGGAGCGGATCCGCCTCGCCGCGCGTTCCGAGTTCGCGGCGCGGGGCTACGACAAGACCTCCGTACGCGGGATCGCGAAGGCCGCCGGCGTGGATCCGGCCCTGGTGCACCACTACTTCGGCAGCAAGGACGACCTCTTCGCCGCGGCGATCGAGGTCAGCATGGAGCCCGCCCTCGTCCTCCCGGCGATCATCGGCGCGGGCCCCGACGGCATCGGCGAGCGCCTCGCCCGCTACTTCCTCGGCGTCTGGGAGAACCCGGTCACCCGGACCCCGCTGCTCGCCGTGATCCGCTCGGCCCTCACCCACGAGGCCGCCGCGAAGGTGCTCCGCCGGCTGATCCTGCACCGGCTCCTGGAGCGGATCGCGGCTGACCTCAACGTCCCCGACCCGACCTTCCGCGCCGAGCTCGCCGCCTCCCACATGGTCGGCATCGCGATCCTGCGCTACGTGGTCCAGGTCGAGCCCCTCGCGTCGGCGGACCCGGAGACCATCATCGAACTGGTGGCCCCCACCCTCCAGCGCTACCTGACGGAAGAGTGACCGAGTACTGAGCCACCCGTCCCGACATCCGGACCGCCCGTCCGGATCGCGGGCAGGGGGCGTAGCCTCGTAAGAGCCATATCCACAGTCGCGGCAGGCGAACGTACGCCGCCGTACTCATGGGGAGTGAACCCGATGCCCGAGCTGAGGTCCCGCACCGTCACCCACGGCCGCAACATGGCAGGCGCACGTGCGCTGATGCGCGCCTCGGGCGTAGCGAGCGCGGACATCGGGAAGCCGATCATCGCGGTCGCCAACTCCTTCACGGAGTTCGTCCCCGGCCACACCCACCTGGCCCCGGTCGGCCGCATCGTCTCCGACGCCATCCTGGCCGCCGGCGCCGTCCCCCGCGAGTTCAACACCATCGCGGTCGACGACGGCATCGCCATGGGCCACGCCGGCATGCTGTACTCCCTGCCCTCCCGCGACCTGATCGCGGACTCGGTCGAGTACATGGTCGAGGCGCACTGCGCCGACGCGCTGATCTGCATCTCCAACTGCGACAAGATCACCCCCGGCATGCTGATGGCCGCCCTGCGCCTCAACATCCCGGTGGTCTTCGTCTCCGGCGGCCCGATGGAGGCCGGCCAGGCGACGCTCGTCGACGGCACCGTCCGCAAGCTCGACCTGATCGACGCGATGGTCGACGCCTCCAACGAGAACGTCTCCGACGAAGACGTCCTGCGCATCGAAGAGAACGCCTGTCCCACCTGCGGCTCCTGTAGCGGCATGTTCACGGCCAACTCGATGAACTGCCTCGCCGAGGCCATCGGCCTCGCCCTCCCCGGCAACGGCTCGGTCCTCGCCACGCACACCGCCCGCCGCGCCCTGTACGAGGACGCCGGCCGCACGATCGTCGAGATCACCAAGCGCCACTACGAGCAGGACGACCACTCCGTCCTGCCGCGCAACATCGCCTCCCGCGAGGCCTTCGAGAACGCCATGGCCCTCGACATCGCCATGGGCGGCTCCACGAACACGATCCTGCACCTGCTGGCCGCGGCGCAGGAAGCGGGCCTGGACTACGACCTCACCGACATCGACGCCGTCTCGCGCCGCGTCCCGTGCCTGTCCAAGGTCGCGCCGAACGTGGCTCCCGGCGGCACGTACTACATGGAGGACATCCACCGGGCCGGCGGCATCCCCGCCATCCTCGGCGAGCTGCACCGAGGCGGACTCCTGAACAAGGACGTCACCTCGGTCCACTCGGACAACCTCGAAGACTGGCTCGCGAAGTGGGACGCCCGCTCGGGCACCGCCACCGAGACGGCCATGGAACTGTGGCACGCGGCCCCCGGCTGCCAGCGCTCCGCCACCGCCTTCTCCCAGTCCGAGCGCTGGGAGACCCTGGACCTCGACGCCGAGGGCGGCTGCATCCGCTCCGTCCAGCACGCGTACTCCAAGGACGGCGGGCTCGCCGTCCTGCGCGGCAACATCGCCGTCGACGGCTGCGTCGTGAAGACGGCCGGCGTCGACGAGTCGATCTGGACCTTCGAGGGACCGGCCGTGGTCTGCGAGTCGCAGGACGAGGCCGTCGACAAGATCCTCCGCAAGGAGATCAAGGCGGGCGACGTGGTCGTCATCCGCTACGAGGGCCCGCGCGGCGGTCCCGGCATGCAGGAGATGCTCTACCCGACCTCCTTCCTCAAGGGCCGCGGCCTCGGCAAGGTCTGCGCCCTGGTCACGGACGGCCGCTTCTCCGGCGGCACCTCCGGCCTCTCCATCGGCCACGCCTCCCCGGAGGCGGCCTCGGGCGGCAACATCGCGATCGTCGAGGACGGCGACCGGATCCGGATCGACATCCCGAACCGCTCCATCGAGCTCCTCGTGGACGACGCCACCATCGCGGCCCGCCACGCGGCCCTCGGCGGGGTCTACGCCCCGAAGGACCGCGAGCGCAAGGTCTCCGCGGCCCTGCGCGCCTACGCCGCGATGGCGACGAGCGCCGACAAGGGCGCCGTCCGCGACGTCTCGCTCCTGGAGCGCTGACCCGCACGCCACGACGCACCCCGTGCGGCACCCCGCACGCCGTACGATCCGGCCCCGCCCCGAAACCTCCGGGCGGGGCCGGACCCGTTTCACCACCCGGCGGGATCCCCCGAGGGCACGGCGAAGACGGTCCCGTCCGGCGCGGAGGCGTACACCCGGCCGTCCCCGACGACGGGCGCGGGCAGGCTGGCCGCGAAGGTGTCCTTCCCGGCCCCCATCCGCGGCTTGGTCTGACCCACCAGCCGCCCGGCCCCCGCGTCGACCGCGAGCAGCCGCCCGTCCAGCGCCGAGAGGTACACCCGGCCGTCGCCGACCACGGGCCGCGAGGCGGCGGTCACCCCGGTCTCCAGCCGCCACTTCTCGCGCTCCTCGCCCACGGCGGCCAGCGCGCCCGAGGTTCCGAAGACGTACACCACCCCGTCGGGGCCGAGGGCCGCCTGTGCCTGGAGCAGCGGCGCCGACAGCCTCGTCGTGCGCACGGCCCGGGACCCGAGGTCGATCCGCACGACCGCGCGGGTCGTGGAATCCGTACCGGTCTCCAGCAGATGGAGCGCGGTGGCCGACGCGGCGACCGGCTCCACCGTTCCGGAGACCCGGACCTGCATGCGTACGGTGCCGTTCGCCGCCTCGACCGCCGAGACCTGCGTCGACTTCCCGTCGGCGGCGGCGGTGGAGACGTACAACGCGGCTCCACCGGGCTGGTCCGGCCCCGCGCACCACACGGAGCCCAGCCCGCCGATCTGCTTCGTCCACCGGACGGCGCCGGTGGCCGCGTCCAGCGCCGTGGCCGTCGCCTTCCCGCCCGGGCTCGCGATCACCACCAGCGCTCCGGCGGGCACCACCCGGGTGCCGTCCGGCAGGGGGTGTTCCCACCGCTTCGCGCCGGTCTGCGGGTCCAGCGCCTGGAGGAGCCGTCCCCCGCTGGTCACCGTGAACACCAGCCCCGCCGCCGGGAAGGGGACCCCGTCCGACGCGGCTCCGTGCGCGGCCCGTACCGACCAGAGCACCGAGCCGTTCGCCTCGTCGAGCCGGGCCACCGCCAGCCCGGCCCCCGCGCAGTACAGGGCCGCGGCGTGCCAGGAACACGCGGTGCCGTGTTCGCCCAGGGGCACCGACCAGGCCGAGGCCCGCTTCGGTCCGGTCGCCCCGGGGGCGGCGGTCTGCTTCGGCGGCGCGTGGCCGGGTCCGGTGCCGGCTCCGGACCACAGGTAGCCGGCCACGGAGCCGCCCGCCAGCAGCAGCCCGAGCCCCGCCGCCACGGCCACCCGGGTGCGCCGCCGGCGCCCCGGGGCGGGGTCAGACGGCGGACCCGGGCGGCCGAGGCCGACGTCGATGCCGCCGGCGTCGTTCCCATCGACGCCGATCCGGTCCCGCCGGTGCGTGTCCTGCTCGCCGGCCACCGGCTCCCGCGGCCGCGGGATGAAGGTGTGGGTGTCCTCGTCGGTGGGGTACGCCACCGCCCGCAACGCCGCGATCAGCGCGTCCGCGGTCGGCCGCTCGGCCGGATCCTTGGCCAGGCACCGGGCCACGACCGGTACGAGCGGCTCCGGCAGCCCGGTCAGATCGGGCTCGCTGTGCACCACCTGGTAGGCCACGAGGTAGTGGCTGTCGGAGTCGAAGGGCCCGCGCCCGGTCGCCGCGTAGACGAGTACGGCCCCCAGGGCGAACACGTCGGCCGCGGTCCCGACCTCGCGCGGCCGCTGGAACTGCTCCGGAGCCATGAACGGAGGGGTGCCGATCAGCTTGCCCGTCTCGGTCCGCAGATCGCTGTCGGCGGGCCGCGAGATCCCGAAGTCGATGACCCGCACCCCGTCCGGGGCCATCAGTACGTTGCTGGGCTTCAGGTCCCGGTGGACCACCCCGGCCCGGTGGATGTCCCGCAGGGCCTCCGCCAGGCCGGCGGCGAGCCGCAGCAGCTCCCGGGGCTCCAGCACGCGCTCCCGTACCCGCTCGGAAAGGGTCGGGACGTCGATGAACAGCGTGGCCATCCACGGCCGTTCGGCGTCGGGGTCCGCGTCCACCACGGGCGCGGTGAAGGCTCCGCTGACCCGCCGGGCGGCCGTGACCTCCTGCCGGAACCGGGCCCGGAACTCGGGGTCCACGGCGTGCTCGGCGTGCACGATCTTGACGGCGAGTTTCAGCCCCGACTCGGAAGTGGCCAGGTGGACGACACCCATGCCGCCGGAACCGAGCACGGACTCAAGCCGGTACTGCCCGGCGTACTCCGGAAACCCCACGTAGTCCGTGCGCAGCGAATGCACCGCTCACCACCCCCGCCGGAGCCTAGTCGATGCCCCGTGCGAATCTCCAAGGTCCTGCTACCCTGCGCGAGTTGCGCACAGCAACACCAAAGGGGGGAGTTTTCGCATGTCCGTTGAGAACGAAATGAGCCAGGTCGCCACTGCGGCCGACGGGTCCGGTTTTCAGACATTTCCGGTCGCTCCGGGCTACCGGGTGAACGTCCGCAGCGGTCCGGGCACGGGCTACGGCGTCGTCAAGGTGCTGCCCTACGGCGCCACCGTCACGATCCGCTGCCAGACTGACGGCGAGACCGTCAGCGGTCCCTACGGCACCTCGGACATCTGGGACAACATCGGCAACGGTCTCTTCGTCGCGGACGCCTACGTGAAGACGGGCAGCGACGGCTACGTCGCCACCCACTGCGCCTGAGCTCCGACCACCGCGCCCGAGGTCCATCCGGGTCCCTCCCGGGGTCTGACCAGTGAGACACCCCGGGCGGGCACCGGCCGGCGGGGGATAATCGCCGGTGTGAGCGACGACCAGCGAGACCAGACCCCCGCCGAGCCGGCCGCCGAGGCCGGGTCCCCGGCGCAGCAGCCCGTCACCCCCGTACCCGCCGGCCCCGAGCCCGAGGCGATCCGGTTCTTCGGCACCACCTGGGTCAACCACGACGGCGGCTACGGCCTGCGCCGCGTCGCCGTGGCGGTCGGCGCACTGGTCATCGCCGTCGCCGGCGCCTTCCTGCTCCGCCTCTCCTACGAGGGCCTGGAGATCGGGAACGTCGGACCGTTCCTCAGCATCTCGGTCATCGTCCTCTTCGCGATCGCGAGCTCCATCGCCTTCGCGAAGACCTGGGACTCCTTCAGCCGCCGCCAGGCCCCGTCCTCCGACGAGGCGGCCCTCAAGGGGCTCAAGGCGATCGGTTTCATCGGCGGCCTCATCGCGTACTTCCTGCGCTGCTTCACCGAAGCGCCCGGCGAGAAGCTGCGCCGTACCGAGTACGAGCACGCCGTGGCCGAATTCGCCCGCCGCCGCAGCTCCCGTACCGGCAACCCGGCCGCCCGCCGCCCCAAGCGCAAGAAGTAGCCCCGGGCCCGGCCGGCCGATCCGAACAGGGTCTCCACACCCCTCAGGCTTGCGCCCCCGGCACAGCCGGGAGCATTATTCATCACATGATGAATAATCAAGGGGCCACCGCCGTCCAAGCCCGCGACCTCACCGTCCGCCGCGGCACCGGCCGCAGCCCCCGCACCGTCATCGACGCCATCACCTTCGACGTCCCCCGCGGCCGCATCACCGGCCTCCTCGGCCCCTCCGGCTGCGGAAAGTCCACCCTGATGCGCTCCGTCGTGGGCACCCAGGCCCACGTCACCGGCACCCTCGACGTCCTCGGCCGCCCCGCCGGCCACCCCGAGCTCCGCTCCCGCATCGGCTACGTCACCCAGGCGCCCTCCGTCTACGACGACCTCAGCGTCCGGCAGAACCTCGACTACTTCGCCGCGATCCTCGACCCCGGCCGCGCCGCCGCCGACCGCCGCCGCGAGGCCGTCACCCGCGCCATCGCCGACGTGGACCTCACCACCCACACCACCGCCCTCGCCGGGAACCTCTCCGGCGGCCAGCGCAGCCGCGTCTCCCTCGCGGTCGCCCTCCTCGGCAACCCGGAGCTCCTCGTCCTCGACGAGCCGACCGTAGGACTCGACCCCGTCCTGCGCCGCGAACTGTGGAACCTCTTCCACGAGATCGCCGCCACCCGGGGCGCCACCCTCCTCGTCTCCTCCCACGTCATGGACGAAGCCGAGCGCTGCCACGACCTGCTCCTCATGCGCGAGGGCCGCATCCTCGCGCAGGACACCCCGGACGCACTGCGCACCCGTACGCACGCCGACACCGTCGAGGAAGGCTTCCTACGCCTCGTGGACGAAGCCAACGCCGCAGCCAGCGCCGCCGCTGCCACCGCCGAAGCCAAGGGGAGCACCCGATGAACGCCGCCCGAACCACCGCCACCGCGGCGCGCGTCCTGCGCCAGCTCCGCCACGACCCCCGCTCCATCGCCCTGATGCTGCTGGTCCCGGTCCTGATGCTGGTCCTGCTCCGCTACGTCTTCGACGGCAGCCCCCGGACCTTCAACAGCATCGGCGCCAGCCTCCTCGGCATCTTCCCGCTGATCACAATGTTCCTGATCACCTCCATCGCCACCCTGCGCGAGCGCACCTCCGGCACCCTGGAACGCCTCCTGGCCATGCCGCTGGGCAAGGGCGACCTCATCGCCGGCTACGCCCTCGCCTTCGGCGCCATGGCCGTCATCCAGTCCCTGCTCGCCACCGGCGTCGCCCTCTGGGGCCTCGGCCTCGACGTCGTCGGCTCCCCGTGGCTCCTGCTGCTCGTAGCCCTGCTCGACGCACTCCTCGGCACGGCCCTCGGCCTGTTCGTCTCCGCCTTCGCCGCGTCCGAGTTCCAGGCCGTCCAGTTCATGCCGGCCGTGATCTTCCCCCAGCTGCTGCTCTGCGGGCTCTTCGCCCCGCGCGACACCATGCAGCCGGTCCTGGAGGGGATCTCAAACGTCCTGCCCATGTCCTACGCCGTCGACGGCATGACCCAGGTCCTCACCCACACCGACATGACCGCCGACTTCGTCCGCGACGCCGTCGTCGTCGCCGGGTGCGCCCTCCTCGTCCTGACCCTCGGCGCCGCCACCCTCCGCCGCCGGACGCCCTGACCGCACGCCTGACCGCACTGCGGACACCGAACCGCCCCGCACCACCCGGATGCAAAGATGAAGGCATGACCCAGACAGTCGCAGTCCTCGGTACCGGCAAGATCGGCGAGGCCCTGCTCAGCGGGATGATCCGCGGCGGCTGGCCCGCCTCCAAGCTCCTCGTCACCGCCCGCCGCGCGGAGCGCGCCGAGGAGCTCCGCACCCGCTACGGGGTCGAGGCGGTCAGCAACGCCGAGGCCGCCAAGCGCGCCGACACCCTCATCCTCACCGTGAAGCCGCAGGACATGGGCAAGCTCCTCGAAGAGCTCGCCCCGCACGTCCCCGCCGACCGCCTGGTCATCAGCGGCGCGGCCGGCATCCCCACCTCCTTCTTCGAGGAGCGGCTCGCTCCCGGCACCCCCGTGGTCCGCGTCATGACGAACACCCCGGCCCTGGTCGACGAGGCCATGTCCGTCATCTCGGCCGGCAGCCACGCCACCTCCGCGCACCTCCTGCACACCGAGGAGATCTTCGGAGGCGTGGGCAAGACCCTGCGCGTCCCCGAATCCCAGCAGGACGCGGCGACCGCCCTGTCCGGCTCGGGCCCGGCCTACTTCTACTTCCTCGTCGAAGCCATGACCGACGCCGGCATCCTCCTGGGCCTGCCCCGCGCCCAGGCCCACGACCTGATCGTCCAGGCCGCCATCGGCGCCGCCGTCATGCTCCGGGACAGCGGGGAACACCCGGTCAAGCTCCGTGAGGCCGTCACCTCCCCGGCCGGCACCACCATCAACGCGATCGTGGAGCTGGAGAAGCACGGAGTCCGCGCCGCCCTGATCGCCGCCCTCGAAGCGGCCCGCGACCGCAGCCGCGAACTCGCCTCCGGCAACAGCTGACGCCCGGGCGGTACGGGGTCGCACGCAGCCCCGTACCGCCCAGCCGGCCCACCCCCGGGGTGACGCCGAGGCCGGGGTTGACACACCTGTTCCCGATCCGTAAGGTTCTTCGAGTTGTCCGAAGTGAGCGCCGACCCCGGTCGGTCCCCGGACAGCCATCCCGCACTACACATTCGAACGAGCGACGCACTCCGTCGTCTCTGTTTTCATGCGTATTTGCGAATGAGGAATCCGCGTTCTCGGACGCGGCCCCCGATTAGGTTCGGGGGCAAGGAATCCGCTACTGTCTCACTCGGCGCAAGGGCCCAACAGCCCAAACGACAAACCCCGCTGACTGGGAGTCAGGCCCGAAAGGATCTGATAGAGTCGGACTCGCCGGAAAGGGAAAAGCGCGAAAGCGCAGGACCTGGAAGGCGGAAAACAAGCGAGACTGACTCTGATAGAGTCGGAAA
>NZ_JBHYVM010000032.1:0-19421 GCF_042750105.1 Streptomyces sp. NPDC059443
GCCCCAGACCCCGCGCCACAAACGCCGGCGAGGCTGGATGTATCCAGCCCCTCCGGCGTTTGAGGAGCAGGGGTCCGGGGGCCGGCCCCCGGCAGCGGCGCCGCACCCCTTCCCTCCCCGCTCCCCGCGCCGTAGCCTGACGCACCGTCAGATCAGAGTCATCGGGAGGCCAGCCCATGTCGCCGCTGCTGCAAGGCAAGACCGTCATCGTCTCGGGAGTAGGCGCCGGCCTCGGCCACCAGGTGGCCGCCACCGTCGTCCGCGACGGCGGCAACGCCGTGCTCGGGGCCCGGACCGAGGCGAATCTCGCCAAGTCCGCCGCCGAGATCGACCCCGACGGCACGCACACCGCGTACCTGCCGACCGACATCTCCGACGAGCGCCAGTGCGAAGCGCTCGCCGCCCTCGCGCAAGAGCGCTTCGGCGGGGTCGACGCCGTCGTCCACGTCGCCGCCTGGGACTCGTACTTCGGCGGACTCGAAGACGCCGACTTCGGCACCTGGCAGCAGATCCTCGACGTGAACCTCCTCGGTACCCTGCGCATGACCCGCGCCTGCCTGCCCGCCCTCAAGCGGGCCGGCGGCTCCGTCGTCATCATCGGCACGCAGTCCGCCATCGCCTCGCCCAACGAGGTGCAGCAGGCCGCCTACGCCGCCTCCAAGGGCGCCCTGACCTCCGCCATGTACTCCATGGCCCGCGAGCTCGGCCCCCACCGCATCCGCGTCAACACCGTGCTCCCCGGCTGGATGTGGGGTCCTCCGGTGCAGGCCTTCGTCACCTTCACCGCGCACACCGAGGGCGTTGCCGAAGCCGAGGTCCACGCGCGGCTCACCGACCGCATGGCACTGCCGGACCTGGCCACCGAC
This sequence comes from Streptomyces sp. NPDC059443, assembly GCF_042750105.1. Taxonomy (NCBI): domain Bacteria; kingdom Bacillati; phylum Actinomycetota; class Actinomycetes; order Kitasatosporales; family Streptomycetaceae; genus Streptomyces; species Streptomyces sp. NPDC059443. Next base: position 867 of record NZ_JBHYVM010000032.1, read on the forward strand.
GGGGACGTCGCCGACGCCGCCGTCTTCCTCGCTTCCGACCGGGCGCGGGCGATAACCGGCCAGTCGCTGCTGGTCAACGCCGGTGAGCTGATGCGATGAGCCCCTCCGTGCCCGCGCGGGCGGATCGTATGCTCGGCCCATGACCACTCCGAGTGACGCTCCGACCGAGAATTCGATGCGCCGCGCGCTCCGCCGCGCCCGCGACGGCGTCGCGCTCGACGCGACCGAGGCGACCGTACTCCTCCAGGCGCGCGGCGAGGACCTGAAGGACCTCGCCGCCTCCGCCGCGCGGGTGCGGGACTCCGGACTCGAAGCCGCCGGCCGGCCCGGCGTCATCACGTACTCGCGCAAGGTGTTCATCCCCCTCACCCGGCTCTGCCGGGACAAGTGCCACTACTGCACCTTCGTCACCGTCCCGGGCAAGCTCCGCCGCGACGGCCACGGGATGTACCTCTCCCCCGACGAGGTGCTCGACATCGCCCGCAAGGGCGCGGCCATGGGCTGCAAGGAGGCCCTGTTCACCCTCGGGGACCGGCCCGAGGACCGCTGGCCCGAGGCCCGCGAGTGGCTCGACGCGCACGGCTACGACGACACCCTCGCCTACGTGCGCGCCATGGCCATCCGCGTCCTGGAGGAGACGGGCCTCCTCCCGCACCTCAACCCCGGCGTGCTGTCCTGGTCGGACCTCCAGCGCCTCAAGCCCGTCGCCCCGTCGATGGGGATGATGCTGGAGACCACCGCCACCCGGCTGTGGTCCGAGCCCGGCGGCCCGCACCACGGCTCCCCCGACAAGGAGCCGGCGGTCCGGCTGCGCGTCCTCGAAGACGCGGGGCGCTCCAACGTCCCGTTCACCACCGGGGTGCTGATCGGCATCGGCGAGTCCTACGAGGAGCGCGCGGACGCCTTCTTCGAGCTGCGCCGGATCCAGCGCAGCTACCACGGCATCCAGGAAGTCATCGTCCAGAACTTCCGCGCCAAGCCGGACACGGCCATGCGCGCGATGCCCGACGCCGAGCTGGAGGAGCTGGCGGCGGCCATCGCGGTGGCCCGCCACCTCCTCGGCCCCTCGGCCCGCATCCAGGCGCCGCCGAACCTCGTGGACTCCGAGTACGCGCTGCTCATCGGAGCCGGGATCGACGACTGGGGCGGGGTCTCCCCGCTCACCCCCGACCACGTGAACCCCGAGCGGCCCTGGCCGCACATCGAGGAACTGGCCGCGCGGACCGCCGCCGCCGGGTTCGAGCTGCGCGAACGCCTCACGATCTACCCGGAGTTCCTGCGCCGGGGCGAGCCCTGGCTGGACCCCCGGCTGCTGCCGCACGTGCGCGCGCTGGCCGACGTGGAGACGGGCCTGGCGGACGAAGCGGCGACCGTCGAGGGGCGGCCGTGGCAGGAACCGGACGAGGGGTTCGCCGCGTACGGGCGCACCGACCTGCACACCACCATCGACACGCAGGGCCGTACCGGCGACCGCCGCGAGGACTTCGACGAGGTCTACGGCGACTGGGAGGCCCTGCGCGAGGCCGCGGCGCCCGGGATGGTGCCGCAGCGCATAGACGCGGACGTACGGGAGGCGCTGGCGCAGGCCGCGGACGACCCGACGCGACTCACCGACGACCAGGCGCTGGCCCTGCTGCACGCGGACGGCCCGGCGCTGGACGCGCTCTGCAAGATCGCCGACGACCTGCGGAAATCGGTGGTCGGCGAGGACGTCACCTACATCGTCACGCGGAACATCAACTTCACCAACGTCTGCTACACCGGCTGCCGCTTCTGCGCCTTCGCGCAGCGCCGCACGGACGCGGACGCGTACACCCTCTCGCTCGACCAGGTCGCGGACCGGGCCGCACAGGCCTGGGACGTGGGCGCGGTGGAGGTGTGCATGCAGGGCGGCATCCACCCGGACCTGCCCGGGACGGCCTACTTCGACATCGCGCGGGCGGTCAAGGAGCGGGTGCCCGGCATGCACGTGCACGCCTTCTCCCCGATGGAGGTCGTCAACGGCGCGACGCGCACCGGGATGTCGGTACGGGACTGGCTGACGGCGGCCAAGGAGGCCGGGCTCGACTCCATTCCGGGCACGGCGGCGGAGATCCTGGACGACGAGGTCCGCTGGGTGCTGACCAAGGGCAAGCTGCCGACGGCCGACTGGATCGACGTGGTCTCGACGGCGCACGAGCTGGGCATCCGGTCGTCCTCGACCATGATGTACGGGCACGTGGACCAGCCCCGGCACTGGCTGGGCCACTTCCGCACGCTGGCCGGCATGCAGCGGGCGGCGCTGGAGAAGGGCGTGGAGGGGTTCACGGAGTTCGTGACGCTCCCGTTCATCCACACCAACGCGCCCGTGTACCTGGCGGGCATCTCCCGCCCCGGCCCGACCGTGCGCGACAACCGGGCGGTGACCGCGATGGCGCGGATCCTGCTGCACCCGCTCATCCCCAACATCCAGACCAGCTGGGTGAAGCTGGGCTCGGAGGGCGCGGCCGAGATGCTGCGCTCCGGGGCCAACGACCTGGGCGGGACGCTGATGGAGGAGACCATCTCGCGGATGGCGGGCTCCAGTTACGGCTCGTACAAGTCGGTGCAGGACTTGATCGCGGTCGCCGAGGCGGCCGGGCGGCCCGCGAAGGCCCGTACGACCCTGTACGGGGAGGTGCCGCAGGAGCGCCAGGACGCGGCGCGCGCCTCGGACGGGCACCTTCCGGAACTGCTGCCGCTGGCCGAGTAGTTGTGGAGCGGCCGCGCGCCGTTTCAGGTTGCCTGGGGCTTACGGCTCGGCGACGGCTCCGTACCGGTGAGTACGAATGCGGTGAACACGCGGGAAAATCAAGCGACTTGCCGTTGACGGGCGCCGCTCTACGCGCGTCATCATGGGCCGCATGAGGATTCCCCCACGCATCGCAGCCCTCGGTGGCGCCATCGCCGTCGCCGCCACCCTCCTCGCGGGACCGGCCGCCACCGCCGCCCCCGCCTCCTCCGTCACCGTGAACGCGGTCGGCAGCGTCTGTTACTCGGCGCTGCCCTCGCAGGCGCACGACACCCTGGACCTCATCGACCAGGGCGGCCCGTTCCCGTACTCCCAGGACGGTGTCGTCTTCCAGAACCGGGAGCACCTCCTGCCGAGCCACAGCACCGGCTACTACCACGAGTACACCGTCATCACCCCGGGCTCGCCGACCCGCGGGGCGCGCCGGATCATCACGGGGCAGGCGGTGGACGAGGACTACTACACCGCCGACCACTACGCCACGTTCCGCCTGGTCAACTTCGGCTGCTGAACTCCGGGACTCCGGGACTCCGGGACTCCGGAGCTTCGACCGTTGAACGCGACCGAGCCCGGCCGGGGAACTCCCCGGCCGGGCTCGGTCGTTCACGGATCGGGCGGGCTCAGCCGACCAACAGGTCCTTCTTCAGCTGCTTCAGCTCGCGGGCGTCGATGCCGAGGCCGCTCTTGAGGTAGTTGTCGAAGGTGCCGTACTTGGCCTTGACCTCGTCGTAGCCGGAGTTGAGGTACTCCGGGCGGACGTCGAGCATCGGCTTGTAGACGGCTGCCTGGGCGGCCGGCAGGTGCGAGAGGATCGCGTCGTTGGCGGCCTTGCGGTAGTCGTTGCTGGCCAGGTAGTCGGCCATCACGGTCTCGTTCGGCACGCCGAGGGCGGTCAGCAGGGAGGCGTTGGCCCAGCCCGTGCGGTCCTTGCCCGCGGTGCAGTGGAAGAGGACGGCGCGGTCGCGGTCGCGCTCGATGCCCTCAAAGACCTGCGTGTACGCCTTCTTGCCGCCCTCGCCGCTGACCATTGCCTTCTCCGCGTCGACCATGGCCTTGACGGCCTCGTCCGGCGACTTCGGCATGGCCTGGAAGGAGCCGGAGCCCGCGAAGACGTCGGCGACGACGTACTTGGCGCCCGCCGGGACCTTGTCGGCGTCCTTGGTGCGCTCGCTCTCCATGCGGAGGTCGAAGACCGTCTTGACGCGCAGGCGCTGGAGCTTGGCGAGGTCGTTGTCGGTGAGCTTGTTGAGGGCGTCGGAGCGGTAGATCTCGCCCATCTTGACCCACTGGCCGCTGGTGGTGCGGTAGCCGCCCGCGTCACGGAAGTTGGCGGTGCCCTCCAGCTTGATCAGCCGGTCGGCCAGGCGCAGGCCCTCGCCGCGCTCGGGCTTGAAGTCGAACCACTGGCGGTCGGCGGCGGGCAGCCCCGTGACCACGGCCTGGCCCTGGGCGCCGCCCTTGGCGACGACCTTGCCGTTCGCCTTGATCTCAACGCGCTTGGTGCCCTTGGCGTTCCACTTCAGCGTGTACGAGCCGTCGGCGCCGGCGGTGACGGTGGCCTCGGTGAAGGGGATGGCGGAGTGGCCGTGGTGCTGGCCGACCCAGGGCAGGTCCCACCCGGAGGCGGCGTTGGCGGCGGGGGCCGCGACCAGGGCGACGGTGAGCGTGGAGGCGACGACGGTCGCGGCGAGGAGTGCCTTCTTCATGTCCACGAGACTGTTGGCCCACGGATAACGCGACGTGAACACGGCATGGCCTGAACCGGCCGGTCGCAAGGCGAATGGCAAAACGTGCCACATGAATCACCGGCCAATTCCGGCGTCGAATTCAGGCCGTTGTCCACTCGCATACGGGCCGCGTGACCGACTGCTTCCGGGTCCGACCGACCCTGTCCACTACAGTGCGCGCCAGAGCATGCGCGGGCAGGCCAGGGGGATCGATGGACACGGCGACGGACACGTCCGGGGAACAGCAGAGCCTGGCCGGCGAGGCGGCCGAGCCACTCGCGGCCATGCCCGCGGCGCCCTCGGAGGCAGCCTCGCCGCGAACGACCCCGCCGGCACCACCGGCACCACCGACCCCGCCGGCGCCCCTGCGCGCCGCCGGGGCCGTCACCGCCGGGCTGTGGGGCCGCGCCGAGCAGCAGGACTTCCGCAGCCGCGTCCGGGGCGCCCTCCTGGGCTCCGCCCTGGGCGACGCCCTCGGCGCCCCCGCGGCCGGCCTCTCCCTCGACGAGATCCACGAGGCCTACGGCCCGGCCGGCCTGACCGAGCCCGCGCTCGCGCCCGCCCACGGCCCCGGCCCCGGCCCCGCCCACGGCCGCCGCGGGGGCGTCACCGCGGCCACCCAGCTCGCCCTGTTCACCGTGGACGGGCTGATACGGGCCCACGTGCGCCGGGACACCGGCGCCTGGCACCCGCCGACCGACGTCCACCGCGCGTACCTCCGCTGGGCGGCCACCCAGCACGACTGGGGCCCCGACGAGCGCCGCAAGGACAACGGCTGGCTCGCGCAGGAGGAATGGCTCTACGCCCGCCGCACCCCCGACCGCTCCTGCCTCACCGGCTTCGCCGACGAGGTCCTCGGAACCCTGGAACAGCCCAAGAACCCCACCGCCCGGGACGCGGCCGCCGCGGCCCGCTCGGCGCCCTTCGGGCTCCTGGTCGGCTGGGAACCGGCCCTCGTCCTCCAGCTCTCCGTCGAATGCGCCGCGCAGAGCCACGGGCACCCCACCGCGTACCTCTCGGCCGGGGCCGTCGCCGTCATCGTCCACGGCCTGACCCGCGGCGAATCCCTCGACACCGCCGTCCAGCGCGCCCTCGGCCTCCTCGGCACCCGCCCGGGCCACCAGCCCGTCACGGACGCCCTCCAGCGCGCGCTGGCGGCCGTCACCCTCGGCGCCCCGTCGCCGGACACCGTGGCGGCCCTGTCCGCCGGTGACGGACGTGGCGCCGAGGACGCCCTCGCCATCGCCGTGTACTGCGCCCTCGTCGCCGAGAACCTGGCGCACGGCCTGCGCCTCGCCGTGAACCACGGCGGCGATTCCACCGCCACCGGCGCCCTGTGCGGGGCCCTGCTCGGCGCCCAGCACGGGGAGACCGCCCTCCCGGCGGCCTGGCTCGCGGAACTCGAAGGCCGCGCCACGATCCTGGAACTCGCCGACGACTTCGCCCTGGAGATGACCCAGGGCCCCGCCCTCCACGGCCCGACCCTCTCCTCCCCGGGCTGGCTGGCCCGCTACCCACGGGGCTGACGGGGCGGCCGGAGACGGACCCGGACGTCCCGCGTCGGCCGCCGCCACCGCGACCGGGCCCGCCGTGGCCGACGCGTACCCCTGCCGCCCGCGCACGCGAAGCCGTACGTTGGCCTCCCACGCCACGGAGGTGCAAGGGCCCTCCCACGCCACGGAGGTGCAAACGCACATGCGGATCGCCACGACCGTCTTCCTCACCGATCGCACCATCTCCCCCGTACGCCTCGCCCGCGCCCTCGAAGAGCGCGGCTTCTCCGGCCTCTACCTCCCGGAGCACACCCACATCCCGGTCAGCCGCGCCACGGCCGCGCCCATGGGCGGCGAGCTCCCCGAGATGTACGGGCGCACCCTGGACCCCTTCGTGGCCCTGGGCCAGGCCGCCGCCGTGACCGAGCGACTCCGGCTCGGCACCGGCATCACCCTCGTCGCCCAGCACGACCCCATCGACCTCGCGAAGCAGATCTCCACCCTCGACCACCTGTCCGGCGGCCGCTTCACCCTCGGGATCGGCTACGGGTGGAACGTCGAAGAGGCCGCCGACCACGGAGTCGAGTGGCGCACCCGACGCGAACTGGTCCGCGACCGCATGGCGCTGATGCGGGCCCTGTGGTCCCCTGAACCGACGGCGTACGTGGGCCAGTTCTCCTCGGTCCAGGCCAGCTCCGCGTACCCCAAGCCGGTCCAGGCCCCGCGCGAACTCGCCCCGGGCGCCCCCCTCCACGGCCCCCGCACCCTGATCGGCGGCCAGGCCGGCCCGAAGCTCTTCGCCGCGATCGCCGACCACACCGACGGCTGGCTCCCGATCGGCGGCGGCGGCCTGACGGAATCCCTCCCCGCCCTGCGCCAGGTCTGGGAAGCCGCCGGCCGCGACCCCAAATCCCTCCAGGTGGTCCCGTACGCCGTCCAGCCCACCCCGGGCAAGATGTCCCACTACGCGGACCTGGGCATCGAGGAGGTCGTCCTCCAACTCCCCTCGGAGGGCGAGGCTGAGATCCTCCGCGTCCTGGACGGCTTCGCGCAGTACCTCTGACCCCCACACCTGATCGGACGCATCGACATCGACGAGCACGAAAGGTTTCACCGCCTCGCGGACGAGGCCGAGGACGCGTGGTTGAACAGCCTGGCCGACGAAGCGGCGAGCGAAGGCACCGAAGGGTCCGTATCGCTTGAGGAGATGGCCACCATCCTCCGCGACCAACAGGCCTGACGGACAGCCGCCAAGCACCTTCGGCCTCGGCTGACACAAAACCCGCTGGCACCGGGCCAGCAGACGCCGGGAGACTGGGCGGATGCCAGGACAGCGCAAGCGCAAACGCAGCCAGGAGCGGGCTCGCCGGCGGACGAGGGGCACCCCCGGCCGCTGGGAGCCGCTGTTCTCCACGGGTGACCAGGCGGAGCTGAAGGACCACCTCCGCCGCCTGTCCGCCGACGGCACCGTCACCGGCCCGTCGCAGCTGCGGATCGACCAACTCTGCGGCCGCCTCGTCCACCCGACGACGTACCGCGTCAGCATCTTCGTACCGGAGGCCTCCGCATGACCGACGACGCGTGGGAGCGCCTCCCGGAGGGCATCCGGCGCCAGGTGGACGGGTACGTCCTCCAGGACCGGCTGATGTACGCCGTCCGCCTCGTGTGGGAGACCGGCCGCGCGCAGGGAGTGGGCCTCAACCTGGCGCAGGAGCTGGTCTCCCTGCGCTACGAGCACTTCGGCGACCGGGTGGCCCGCACCCCCGACTCCCCGCTCGACCTGGAGTCCCTCGCCGCCCTCGCCTCCGGCATCCGGGCGCGCGTGGTGGCGGTCGAGGCCGTCTGGGACGGTGACACGGTGCACGACTGGTTCGTGGAGCTGCGAGCCATCACGGAGGACCCGGCCGGCGAACACGGACTGGCCACCGTCTACTGGGGTACGGGCGCCCGCGCCCTCGAAGCCGAAGGCGCGGACCCCGGCCCCCTGGACCCCCACGCCGCCGCGGCCACCCGCGCGGGCACCGCCCTGGCGGACCACCTCGGAGTCCCGTTCCACTTCGCGAGCCCCGAGGTCCCGGACGACGAAGCCCCGCGCTGGCGGGACCGGCCCGCTACGCCCTGAGCTCCGCCCAGACCGTCTTCCCGATCACCCGGTCCCGTACGCCCCAGTCGGCGGCGACGGCGTCGATGATGCGCATGCCGTAGCCGGACTCGGCCCCGTACTCGTGCGGGCGGACGAGCGGCCGCCGCTCGCGGCGGGCGTCGGACACCTCGATGCGGAGGGCGCCGGGGAGGAGCGTGATGCGCAGCTCGAAGTCCCGCCCGGGAACCCGCCCGTGGGCGACGGCATTGGCGGCGAGCTCGGCGACGAGGAGCCCGGCGTCCTCGGAGAGCCCGGTGCGGTCGGGGATCCCCCAGTCGTGCAGCTCTACGAGGGTCAGCTGGCGGGCTAGGCGGGCTCCGCGGCGGGTGGCGGTGAAACGCTGCGTGAACGTGTGTGCGAGGGCCTGGGGGGATCCTGAGGATGCGCTCATGGGAGCAACGTCCTGTGTGGGGCCGGGGGTTCCCAGCACAGCGACCGCTACTTATGAAGTGTACGAGTTCACGTTCTGGACAGTAGTGGTAACCGACCGTGAGGATTGCCGCGGGGAGGTGACCGCCGTGGCGAGTGTGGACGAGAGCGGTGACGGCGAGGTCGAGCCGGACGACGACCTGCGGAACTTCGGGGAGACCATCAAGGCCTTCCGCAAACGGGCCGGCCTGACCCAGGAGCAACTCGGACCCCTGATCCGCTACTCGGTCCAGTACATCGGCTCGGTCGAGCAGGGCCGCCGCCACCCGTCGGCCAAGTTCGTAGACCGGGCGGAGGAGGCCCTCGACGCCTTCGGCGTCATCCGCCTCGCGGCGAACCAGCTGACGCGACGGCGGGGGCTGGCGAAGTGGTTCCGGCGGTGGGCGGAGCTGGAGGAGCGCGCGATCGCGCTGAACACGTACGAGTGCCGCTCGGTCCCGGGACTCCTCCAGACGGAGGCCTACGCGCGGGCCCAGATCCGTGACGTACCGCCGCTGCCGACACCGGAGGACGCGGAGGCGCGCGTCGTCCTGCGGCTGGGGCGACAGGCGTTGCTGCGCAGGACGCCGTTCATCGCGTTCAGCTTCATCATCGAACAGGCGGTGATCGAACGGCAGACGGGCGGGGTGGGGGTTACGCGGGAGCTGATCGACCATCTGCTGGAGTGTGGGAGTCTGCCGAGCGTGGACCTTCAGATCATGCCGATGGTCAGTGCTGTGCACGCGGGAACCGATGGCCCCTTCCGCCTCCTCGAAACCGAGGAGAACGAGTGGCTGGGCTATACCGAGGGGCAGCAGTCCGGCCAGGTCATCTCCGACCCGAAAGACGTCAGCCTGCTCCACCAGCGGTATGCCAAACTTCGCATCCAGGCCCTCAATCCTGCGGACAGCGCGGGCCTGTTGATGCGATTGCGAGGTTCCCTGTGAACGGCTCCCGACTCCGGTGGTTCAAGAGCAGCTACAGCGGCAGCCAGGGCGACGACTGCGTCGAAGTCGCCCTGTCCTGGCACAAGTCCACCCACAGCAGTGGTGACGGCGACAACTGCGTAGAGGTCGCCACCTGCACCGACTCCGTCCACATCCGGGACTCGAAGGTGGACGCCGGCCCGGAGCTGGCGGTGACGCCCGGCTCCTGGGCTGCGTTCGTCAGCGGGGTCACCGGGGCCTGAGCCGCCGACCCGGTGGCGTTGACGGGCCCTGGGGGCGTCCCTCCAGTCCAGTGTCCTTCCGTGCCGGGCCGGTCCGTCAAGGGCGCTCCCTTCGGTCGCGTCGCTACGCGATGGCCTGCGGCCACCCTTGACCGACCGACCCGTCCCGGAATGCCACAAGACTTCCGGGATCCCCCCGGGGGATGGCCGGGGGGATGAGTGGGGAGGGACGGCCGTGGTCAGAGACGTGCGCGCCCTGTTCCGCCGGTCAGCCGACGCCCGGACGATCGGGAGCGCCCGGCTGGTCGGGGCCGGGGGCGCGGGGAGTCCGGACACCCACCCGACACCGATCGAGGACCCTTCCGGGCGCATCCGCCCGCCAACCCGCACGGGAGGACGATCACCAGCCCCGCAGGGTCGGTGGGCGCGTCAGATCGCTACACAGTCCCACTCGGCTTAGCGACTGACCACGGTCTGGGGCTGGGCATAGGCCGCCCAGGGAGTGGGAGGGGCTGACGTCGTTGGGCGACGATCGGACCGTCCGTCGTGGCAGGTAGCGTTCCGCGCCGAGGGACGGGACAAAGAGGCCCCCAAGGTGTGCCGACGAGTCGGACAACGGGGCGTCCAGGACTTTCCAAGGTTGCCTCAAGTACTTGCCTGGCACGGGTGGTTGACCCACGCTGGGGGAGAGAGGCCGGATCCGGGTACGTGGGGGGCGTGCCAGGCTGATGGCCGATGTGGAGGGTTTGGGTTGGCTTCGTCGACAGCGGTGTCCGGCATATCTGGGGCGGGGCTGTTTGGGCCCGATGCCCGGTGAACGGGCAGGCGGTGTTGCTGTTCGGGTCTCCTGTGATCGCCGGTGTGGTGGCGGGATATGTGAGTGGCGGCCGTCTGACGGGCCTGGTGAACATCCGGCTTCGGGCGCTGTGGCTGGTGTGGCTGGCCGGGGCGGCTCAAGTGGCCGAATACGCGGCGCAACGTCTGGACGGCTTGTCGGGCCAGGTGGTTCGCGGTGTGCTGCTGGCGGCGACCTTCGGGCTCGTATTGGGCTGGCTGGGCCTGAATTCACGGGGCCGGAGTCGCGCGCTGAAGGCGGCCGTGTCAACGGTCGTGGGCGGCGCGCTGCTCAACGGCGCGGCGATCGCGCTCAACGGCCGGATGCCCTACTCGCCTTCTGCCGCTGCCGCTGCCGGCATCCCTGAGGGATTGGACACCGCCAAGAACGTCGCCTCCGCGAGCAGCAAGCTGCCTTTCCTCGCCGATGCCATCCCGGTGCCGGCGCTCCACGCGGTGATCAGCGTCGGCGACATTCTCATCACCTTGGGAGCCGCCGCCCTCATCGCAGCGGCGATGCACGAACCGGCACCACAATCCACCCAACTCGCACATCCCGAGGAGGTGACATGACCCAAACCACCCACGCACAACGCCTTCTGACGACGTTGTTCACCCTGGCGACCTTCGGCCTGCTGCTCTACACCATCGGCGCCCCCGGGTACACCGGCGGCTGACCGTCACCACCCCGCAGAGGAGTACCACCGTGACTGGAACGTTGAGCGTGCAGCGACTCATGGCAGTGCTGTTCACTCTCGCAACCCTCGGCCTGCTGCTCTACACCATCGGAGCCCCCGAGATGACCGGCGGCTGACCACACCCCAAGAGGAGTACCACCGTGACCCAAGCCTTCAGTGCGCAGCGACTCATGGCAGCCCTGTTCACCCTCGCAACCCTCGCTCTGCTGCTCTACACCATAGGAGCCCCTCTCCACAGGGTCCGGGGAGAGTAAGACAACTGGCCGTCCCGAAACGGCCCTGGGCGGCCTATGACCAGCCCCGGACGAGCCGCAGTCGCTAAGCCGAGTGGCAGTGTGTAGCGATCTGACGCGCCTCGAAGCGTGGGAGGGGCTGGTCATCGTCCTTTGGTGCGGGTTGGCGGGCGACGGCCTCGGGAAGGGTCCTCGATCGGTGCCGGTGGATGTCCCGGACTCCCCGCGCCCCCAATCGGGGGCAGCGGGCCTCTCCCGACCGTCCGGGCGTCGGCTGACCGGCGGGACCGCCCCCGCACATCCCTGGCCACGGCCGTCCCTCCCCACTCATCCCCCCGGCCATCCCCCGGGGGGATCCCGGAAGTCTTGTGGCATTCCGGGACGGGTCGGTCGGTCAAGGGTGGCCGCAGGCCATCGCGTAGCGACGCGACCGAAGGGAGCGCCCTTGACGGACCGGCCCGGCACGGAAGGACACTGGACTGGAGGGACGCCCCCAGGGCCCGTCAACGCCACCGACCCACCCGCAGCACCAGCCCCACCCCGAAGCCAAACCACCTCCCCCTACGCCCCGTTCAGCGCAAACCCCGCCAGGCGCTCCGGCTCCGTGATGACGTCGATCGCGACGATGCTGCCCGCGACGACGGTGAACGCCATCACAGACATCAGGCGGTCCTTCGCGACGACCACCACGCCCGCCGCTCCGTTGATGAGCGCGGGGCGGACGAACGGGGCGAAGGTGCGGTAGGTGGCGGCCTGCGCCGCGACGACCTTGGCGCCGTTGAGGACGACCGTCTGGCGGGCGCGGCCCAAGCCGCCGTCCGCGCGCAGGACCACGTCCGGGTGGAGGACGGCGACCAGTGCGTCGAGGTCTCCCTCGCGGCTGGCCGCGAAGAACGCGTTGACGACCTCGCGCTGGCGGCTGAGGTCGGGATCCGGCGCCGGGGCCTGGCCCTGGACCCTGCGGCGGGCGCGGCTGGCGAGCTGGCGGGTCGCCACGGGGGTCTTGTCGATCAGTGGGGCGATCTCGTCGAAGGGCACGGCGAACATGTCGTGCAGGACGAACGCGAGGCGCTCCGCCGGGGCGAGGGATTCGAGTACGACGAGGAGCGCCAGGCCGACCGAGTCCGCCAGCAGGACCTCGTCCTCGGGGTCGATCGCGTCCTCTCGCCCGATGACCGGGTCGGGCATCCGGATGTCGAGGGGGTCCTCGCGCCGCGTCTCGCGGGAGCGGAGCCCGTTCAGGCACAGGCGGGCCACGACGGTCGTCAGCCAGCCGCCGAGGTTCTCCACGTCGCTGACGTCGGTACGACTCAGGCGCAGCCAGCCCTCCTGGACCGCGTCCTCGGCCTCGCCGAGCGAGCCGAGCATGCGGTAGGCCACCGCCCGCAGGTGCGGCCGGTGCTCCTCGAACCGGGCAGCCAGAAGATCTTGGTCGTCCACTGTCACGTTCCTTCCTCCCCAGGGGTCAAGGAAGTAGATCACCGATCGAACGCACGCACACGAACGCATGCGAACCGATGAAGGAGTCAGTCATGAGCGCACCGATCCTCGTCACCGGCGGCACCGGCACCCTCGGCAGCCAGGTCGTTCCCCTCCTGCGCGGGGCCGGCCAGGAGGTGCGGGTGCTCACCCGCCACGCCCGTGAGCCCGAGCCGGGCATCGAGTACGTGGCCTGCGACCTGCTGGGAGGCCAGGGGATCGAGGCCGCCCTGGAGGGCGTGGAGGTCGTCCTGCACCTCGCGGGCGGGGCCAAGGGCGACGACGTCGCCACCCGGAACCTCGCCACGGCCGCCGCGAAGGCGGGCGTCCGCCACCTCGTCTACATCTCGGTCGTCGCGGCGGACAAGCTGCCCATCGGGTACTTCAAGGCCAAGCTCGGCGCCGAGCTGGCGGTGGCCGAGTCGGGGGTGCCGTGGACGACGCTGCGCGCCGCCCAGTTCCACGAGTTCGTGCTGACCGCCGTGTCGACGATGGCCAAGCTGCCCGTCGTCCCCGTCCCGGGCGGTCTGCGGTTCCAGCCCGTCGACTCCCGCGACGTGGCCGAGCGCCTCGTCGAGCTGGCCCTCGGCGCACCGCAGGGCCGCGTACCCGACCTCGTCGGCCCCAAGGTCTACGCGCTGGGCGACCTGAGCCGCGAGCACCTCAGGGCCACGGGCAAGCGCCGCCCCAAGCTCCCCGTGCGCATCCCGGGCAAGGCCGGCCGCGCCTATCGCGCCGCCGAGAACCTCACCCTCGAAGGGGCCCTCGTCGCCGGGCGGAGCTGGGAGGACTTCCTCGCGGAGCAAACCGCCGAAGCCGCCGGGGCCACGAAGGCCGCCTAGGCTTTGGCGCCCTCTCAGTCCTTGCGTCCCGTCGCCGCCACCGTGAGGCCGAGGCCGATCATCGCGAGTCCGCCCGTGCCGCCGACCATGGCCAGTCGTCGCGGCGAGCGCGCGAACCAGCCTCGGGCGGTCGCGGCGACCAGGCCCCAGGTGCTGTCGCAGACCACCGCGATGGCGTTGAAGACCAGTCCCAGGACGAGCATCTGCGCCGTGACGTGCCCCTGGTCGCGGTCCACGAACTGCGGGAGGACCGCGGCGAAGAACACGATGGTCTTGGGGTTGGCCACCCCGACGGCGAATCCCTCCCACAGCGACCGCAGCGTCCCGTACGAGGCCCCCTCGCCGCCGAACTCCGCCCGCAGGGAGTGGCGGCCGCGGAACGCCTTGACGCCCAGGTAGACGAGGTACGCGGCGCCCGCGAGCTTCAGCGCGGTGAAGACGAGGACGGAGCGCTCCACCACCGCGCCCACCCCGAACGCCACGGCGACGACGAGCACGTAGGCCCCGGCGGTGTTCCCCGCCACCGTGGTCAGGACGGCCCGGCGCCCCTGGGACAGGGCCCGTCCGATGACGAAGAGCACGCTGGGCCCGGGGATCACGATGAGCAGCAGCGACATGGCGGCGAAGGCGAGCAGTCGGTCAGTGGACACCATCCCCCCATGTTTCCCGAGCCCCGACAGGAGCGGAACCCATTTTCGGCCGGGCCCCGCCGTGGTCCCCGGCCCGGACGGGGGACCACGGCGGGTGGCGGATCAGCTCGGGCCGTGGAAGTACACCGAGCGCACCTTGAGCTTGTCCGTGGCCTGCTTGCCGTGCGGGCGCAGCCGCCAGTCGGGGCCCTGGCAGTCGGCGCCCTCGTAGACCGTCACCCACTCGTCGGTCTCGTTGTGGGGCGAGTGCCCGGCCTTGACCCATTCGCTGCCGACGTAGGGCAGGTTGACGCACTCGTCGCTGGCCGGGTGGTGGAGGGTGACCGTCAGCGACTCGCCCTTGTCGTCGGTGAAGGCGTAGCTGAAGTCGCCGGTCGCGGCGAAGGCGGAGCCGGGGGCGGCCAGGGCGAGGACCAGTCCGGCCAGGCCTGCGGTGACGGCACTGCGAAGCTTCATGAAGGGTCTCCTCAAGATCGACAAGGGGTCACGGCGGACCGTATGCCGACCGGGGTGCAGCGAATCGGTTCTCCCCGCGACGACTTGCCCGGGGTTCCACCAGGACGGGTCAAACCGGCCCGGCGGCCCCCGGCGGCCCGGTGGCCCGGCCGCGCTGCGCCGCGCGCCCCGCGCTCCGTACGATCCCCGCATGATCGACTCACAGGCGCACATCCGGATCGCCCGCCCCTCCCTCGACCTCGCCGCCGACCTCGGCCGGACCCCCGACGAGGCCCTGGTGGCCCGGCTCGTCGAGCACGGTGGAACCCGTACGCCCGCGCACAACCCGTACTGGGACGAGTACGGGGTCACCGTCACCGACCCCGACGGCTACCAGCTCGTCCTCTTGCTCCCGCACCTGGGGCTGAGTGCCCGCTACACCCGGGCGGGCCGGCAGCGGCGTACGTAGTAGGCGTAGGTCAGCGCCAGCACCATGGGGCCCCACAATCCGCCCAGGCCGATGCACACCTTCGCCAGCAACTCCCACCGGACGTCGGAGTACCCAAGGGCGTGGAACCCGCCTACGTGGAGCCAGGCGAGCAGGAAACTTCCCGACACGGCGGTCGTGATCAGGCCGCCGATGGTGGCGGGAACGATCGCCGCGAGGGGCGGGACGCGTTTCCCGCCGATGACCGGGAGCCATGCGGGTGCGACCTCGCCCCATCGCCTCACCAAGCCGAGGGAGAGCAGCGCCAACGCCTCCGACAGCACGCTGAGGCCGAAGACGTAGGGGACGGCCCAGTACCACGGCGGCATTGCCGGAGCGTTCGGGTCGATCATCCCCATGTCGAAGTCGAAGGCGAAGGGCAGCCGCCACAGGCACTGGGGCAGCAGAACGAGCGGGACCGCATGGGCGGTGACGACCGCCCATCTCGGGGCGGGCCGCTCGATGTCGTGTGAAATCGCGCTCCGGGGAGGTCTGTTGATTGCCGTCACGAACCCCAGCCTCTTCGAACCCCACCGGCGTGCCTTCACCCCGGAGGACGATCCACCTCCCCCAGGAGGGGGAGCTCCCCCGCCGGGCCGGCCACACGTGCTCCGGCATGCCCTAGGCCGGCTCTTTCGGATCTTGTCGGGGTCCGCGCCGCCCGGCACCGCACCTCGCCGCACTGCCAGGGCACCCGGGTACGTCCAGTACGCGGGAGCCCCGGCAGCGCACCGAGGCACGGCACCGGACGACGCGGACAAAGCCGACAAGATCCGAAAGAGACGGCCTAGCGCCAGAACTGCGCCAGGGCCGCCTCCTTGTACGGGGCCGGGCTCACGCTCAGGTCCCCCGCGAAGGGGCGGTCCAGCGCCATGACCAGCAGCAGGCTGAAGCCGATCAGTCCGGCCACCGCCGATACGAAGAGCAGCTGCATCTTCAGGCTCCGCAGGCCGAAGAGGAAGGTGAGCGGGAGGATCACCAACGCGCCGCCATAGACGAGTACTTGCAGCAGGATCGGCAGCGAGGACTCGGCCATCGTCACCCGCGCCCGGCGCTGCGCCGCGACATCGTTCAGGCGGCCGGCGGCCTCCCCGTAGAAGGTCTCGCTCCGGGGGCCGGCGGGCTCGAAGGCCTGGAGGGCGGTGTACATGGCGTGCGTCTGGTCGGCGGTGGCCTCGTAGCTGGGGCGGCCTTCGCGCATGAGGGGCCACTGGATGTCGACGACCGCGTGTGTGTAGTCGCCCACCGCGCGGTCCAGGCGGTCGCGGTCGGCCGGCGGGAAGGCCTCGGCGCTGCGGACGATCAGGGCCAGGTCGGTGGCCTCGGTGGCGACGACGGTCTGGGTGCTCTCCAGCTGGGTCCACAGGGTGACGACGACGAAGGCCAGGATGATCCCGTAGATCGCGCCGAACATGCCGAGGGCGACCCCGACCATCTCGTTGTGCTCGCCGCCCGCGAGGTGCGGGAATCGGCGGCGGGCGGCCAGGCTGCCGAGGACGGCGAGGGAGACGAAGCCGCCGACGAGGATGACGCCGAGCAGGAACGTGCTGAGGTTGTTGAGCATCCAGAGGATCATGTTCTGATCAACGACGGCTCCGTCGGGAGGACCCTCCCGAAGATCAGCGCGAGCCCTCGCCCGCCCCGCCCCAGCCCTACCCCTTGCCCACCTTCGGGGTCTTCGGCAGCCCGGCGGTGATCGCCGTACCGGCCCCGGAGAGCGAGGCATCGGTCGCCTTCGACGCGGAGCCGGCGGCCGTGGCGGTGACCTCGACCGCCGTCTTCGCGTCCTTCACCGTGCCCGCGGGGTGGTTGACGATCTCGGTGACGCGCTGGGTGATCGGGGGCCCCTGGATGTCGGGCTCGTCGGCGGCGTACGCGACGGCGGGGCTCAGGGCGAGGGCCGCTCCCCCGGTCAGGACCAGGGCGGCAAGGCTGCGCTTGATGACGTTCATGCCCGGCCCAACGACCCTACGCGGCTACGAGTCACCGGTCTCGCCCAGCCGATCCGCGAATCGCGTCAACCCCGCCTTGCCCAGCCTGGCCGCGACGTCGCCCAACGTCAGCGGCGGATTCCGCTTGCCCGCCGCCAGCCTGGCCACCGTGCCGGAGACCTCCTGCGGCCACTGTGCGTGCAGCTCGCAGAGGTAGGTGTCGGGGTCAAGCACCCGGACACCCAGCCGCGCCATGTCGGCAGCCGGGAAATCGGCGAGATTCCACGTGATCAGCGCGTGCGCACCCGCAGCGCAGGCCGCCGCCGCGTGGTAACGGTCGTCCGGGTCTCCGCCGGGCATCCCATGGACCAGGTGCGCGTAGTCGGACTCCGCAACCTCGCAGTCGCCGAAGTAGTCACGTACGGCCCGCGTGACGGCCGCCGCCGACTCCGCGGAGCGGCGTCCCTCACGGACGATGACCCGTTCCCACTCGGCCAACAAGCGTTCGGACCAGACCACCTCGTGAACGGAATCCTCCGTCAACGCCAGCATGAGGTCCATGACGGAGAACGGGAACAGCACGTTCGTGTCGACAAAGACACGCATCGAAACCCCCCTCGCTCAGGCTGCTCAGTACGACAGCCCGGCGTCTTCCGCCGCTTCGGCGACACGTCGACGGCCCTCTCGGCGGCGTGCCCGCCGCTCCTGGAAGGCGAGGACGTCGGCGAGTCGCACGATGCGGTGCCGACTGTCCGGCAGGTGGCTCGACGGGATGTCGCCC
Source organism: Streptomyces sp. NPDC059443 (assembly GCF_042750105.1). Classification (NCBI taxonomy): domain Bacteria; kingdom Bacillati; phylum Actinomycetota; class Actinomycetes; order Kitasatosporales; family Streptomycetaceae; genus Streptomyces; species Streptomyces sp. NPDC059443. Next base: position 18,946 of record NZ_JBHYVM010000032.1, read on the forward strand.
GAGTCCAGCAGGCGGGCCACGAACGGCCGGGACAGCCCGAGCAGCTCGGCGGTCTCGGCAGGTGTCAGGTGCGTCTCCGCGGCGAGGACGGTGACCGCGTGTCCGATCGCCAGTTCGCTCGCGGAAGCCGCGAGGATCCGGACCAGTTCCCGTGGCAGCACGCTTTCACTGCCGTCGGCCGCCCGCAGTATGACGTCGACCTCGCCGGGGACCACGCGGCCCGCCTTCGCGAGGGCGTCCTGGATCTCCGGGCTCGACTCCACGGTGGTCGCCTTCGCGAGCACGCTCGTACGCGCCATCTCAGCCTCCTCCGATAACTGTCATAACTGTAACCCAGCCGGCCGTGACGCACGCCAACGCCCGCGGGGGGGGGGGGGGGGGGGGCGGGGGCGGGGGGGGGGGGGGGGCGGCGGGGGGGGGGCGCGGGGGGGGGGGGGGGGGGGCCCCCCGGCGCGGGGGGGGGTGGTGTTAGTGTT
>NZ_JBHYVM010000032.1:19431-97545 GCF_042750105.1 Streptomyces sp. NPDC059443
CTCACCCACACCCGCCCCTAGTCTCACACCCACCGCCCCCCCCCCCCCCCCCCCCCCCCCCGCCCCCCCCCCCCGCGCGGGGGGGGGCGCCCGCCCCCCCCCCGCGGGGATGACACGGCAGGGGGCGTGGAGCCCGGGTGGGGTCAGTCCTCGACCACCAGGGCCGGGGTGGACTTCGTCAGGGTCTCGCCGCGGAAGAAGGCCGGGCTGCGGCGTTCGGTGACGAACATGACGACCACGCCGAGGGCGAGGAGGCCGACGCCGATGACGAAGACGCTGCCGACGCCGAGGCCGGGGATGGTGGAGCCGGACCCGTAGGCGGGGTCCCAGGCGTCGTGGAGGGTCTTGAAGAAGACCGAGGCCAGGAGCAGGCCGCCCAGGACGGGGAAGACGCCCTTGAAGAACAGGTCGCGGGTGGACTTGCGCAGGTCGCCGCGGAAGAACCAGGCGCAGGCGAAGGCCGTCAGCGAGTAGTAGAAGCAGATCATCAGGCCGAGCGCGAAGATCGTGTCGGTCAGGACGTTCTCGCTGACCAGGGTCATCACGGTGTAGAAGCCGCCGGTGGCGACGCCCGCCATGACGGTGGCCCGGCCGGGGGTCTTGAACTTCGGGTGGACCTTCGCGTACGAGGCCGGCAGGGCCTCGTAGGTGGACATGGCCAGGACCGTGCGGGCCACCGGGATGAAGGTGGTCTGGAGGGAGGCCGTGGCCGAGGCGAGGACGGCGACGAAGAGCAGGATGCCGAGCATCGGGCCCATCACCGGGCCGGCGAGTGCGGCGAAGACGTTGCCGGAGGTCTCCGGGTTGCCGAGGCCGAGGCCGGCCGTACCGGAGCCGACGGCCATCTGGGCGGCGATGCCGGTGGCCAGGTACGAGCCGACCAGGACGACCATCGCGATGAGCGAGGCGCGGCCGGGGGTCTTGGCGGAGCCGATGGTCTCCTCGTTGGCGGTCAGGCAGGTGTCCCAGCCCCAGTACATGAAGATCGAGAGCGAGAGCCCGGCGGTGAAGGCCGCCATGGATCCGACCGCGAAGGGGTTCATCCACTGCCAGGAGAAGTCCAGGCCGGTGTCGAAGGTGCCGGCGGAGGCCTTCTGGACGGCCATGGCCACGAAGATCGCGAGGACGGCGAGCTGGAGGCCGACCAGCGTGTACTGGACGCCCTTGGTGGCCGTCATGCCGCGGTAGCTGATGGCGGTCGCGGCGGCGATCAGCGTCAGGCAGGTGGCGATGTGGACGAGCTTGTTGCCGTCCAGGGCGGCGATCGACGGATCGGACGTGATCTCGCCGGCCAGCAGCCAGAAGTAGGAGGTGGCCACGCCCGCCAGGTTGGAGAGCACGATGATCGTGGCGATCACCAGGCCCCAGCCGCACATCCAGCCGATCCGCGGGCCGAAGGCCTTCACGGTCCAGGTGAACGAGGTGCCGCAGTCGGGCACGGCCTTGTTGAGCTCGCGGTACGCGAAGGCGACCAGCAGCATCGGCAGGAAGCCGGCCAGGAAGACGGCCGGCATCTGGACGCCGACCTGCCCGGCGGTGGAGCCGAGGGTCGAGGTCAGGCAGTAGACGGGAGCGACGGTGGAGATGCCGATGACGGCGCTTCCCATCAGGCCGACGGAGCCCTTGCCCAGGCCCTTTCCGCGGATCTCGCCCTCGGGGGTCGAACCGCTTACCGAGTCTCCGACTTCGGGCCGAACGTCCAGCTGTGTCATGAGTCAGGACGTTAGACGGTGCGTTTTCCACATCTGGAGGACTTAAGTCCGGTTCGTGCGGCCCGCGATGACCTTTGAATCTCGATGTGAAGATACTTCACGAGGGATCAATGAAAGGGCTACAGGCCTGTCGATCATCGTTTCGACAGGCCTGGAGCTTTTCTTTCACCATGCGGAAACCGCAGCACTGTCCCTTTTGCCCGGGTTCAAACTTTCCAGGTCAACATTTGGTCAAGTCCATACGATCGACTGGATTTCGCTGTAGGCGTGCAGGGCGTACGATCCCACGTCCCGCCCCACCCCCGACCGCTTGAAGCCGCCGAACGGCGCCTCCATGTTCCGGCCGATGGTGTTCACGCCGACCCCGCCCGCCCGCAGCCGCCGCGCCACCCGGAAGGCGCGCGCCGCGTCCCCGGACCACACGTAGCTCAGCAGCCCGAAGTCGCTGTCGTTGGCCAGCGCCACCGCCTCGTCCTCATCCCCGTCGAAGGGGACGACCACGACGACCGGGCCGAAGATCTCCTCGCGGACCACCCGCATGTCGTTCGTGCAGTCGACCAGGAGGGTCGGAGCCACGTAGAAGCCCTTGCCCGCCGAGGCTCCCTCCCCCACCACCGGGCGCTCGCCGCCGAAGGCGATCCGCGCGCCCTCCTTCTTCCCCAGCTCGATGTACGACTCCACGCGGTCCCGGTGCGCCGCCGAGATGACGGGCCCGACCACCGTGCCCCGCACCGCCGGGTCGCCGACCTTCATGAAGGCCAGGTAGCCCGTCAGCTTCTCCACCAGCTGCTCGTACACCGAACGGTGCACGATCACCCGGGTCGGAGCCGTGCAGATCTGCCCGGAGTAGAAGGAGAAGGTGGTGCCGATCCCCATCACCGCCGCGTCCAGGTCGGCGTCCGCGAGGACGATCGCCGCGCCCTTGCCGCCGAGCTCCATCAGCTGCCGTTTCATCGTCCGACCGCAGACCTCGGCGATGCGCTGCCCGACGCCCGTGGAGCCGGTGAAGGACACCATGTCCACTTCGGGTGAGTCCACGGCCGCCTCGCCGACCTCCACCGAGGTGCCGGAGACCACGTTCACCACGCCCGCCGGGACCCCGGCCTCGTGCAGGGCCTCGGCCATCCGGAACACCGACAGCGGGTCCTGCGGGGCCGGCTTGACCACCACCGTGTTGCCCATGGCCAGCGCCGGAGCCACCTTGCCCGCCGGGTTCGCCCACGGGTTGTTGTACGAGGTGATGCAGGTGACGACCCCGACCGGCTGGCGGATCTCCAGCGCACCCAGCACGCTCGCCGCGCCCATCGGGCCCGCTTCGGTGACCTGGGGCGGCAGCCCGCGCTCCACCGGCTCCAGCGCGCCCCTCGCGTACCGCCGGAAACGGGTCACCCCGACGCCGACCTGCATGCCGCGGGCGATCCCGGTCGGGGCGCCCGTCTCGGCCTGGGCGAGGGCCGCCCACGGCTCGTACTCCCGCTGGATGATGTCGGCGGCCCGGTCCAGGATCGCGGCCCGCTCCTCCGGCTTCGTACGGGACCAGCTCTCGAAGGCCTGTGCCGCGGCGCGCGCCGCGTCCTCGACCTGGCCGCGCGTGGCCTCGGGGGCCAGGCCGACGACGGACTCGTCGGCCGGGTTGACCACCTCGTAGTGCCCGCCGGCCGGCTCGACCCACTCGCCGCCGATGAAGAGTTTCTGGGCGTGGGGCTTCTGCGGAGCGTCCTGCGGGGTCATCGGGTGCTCACCGTCCTCGTGTCACGGCCCGAACGGAGCACGATCCCGGGGATCGCCCCCGTGATCTCGTCGTCGCGGATGGTCTCCACGCCGTTGACGCGTACGGACACCATGCCGATCGCCCGCGCGTCCAGCCGCGGGCTGTCCCCGGGCAGGTCGTGCACGAGCGTCGCCGGCCCGGCCTCGATCCGCTCCGGGTCGAAGAGCACCAGGTCCGCGTGGAACCCTTCGGTGATCCGGCCGCGCTCGCGCAGCCCGAACAGCTGGGCGGGGTCGTCCGTGAGCATCCGTACCGCCTGTTCCAGCGGCACCAGCTTGCGGCCGCGCAGGCAGTCCCCGAGGAAGCGGGTCGTGTACGGGGCCCCGCACATGCGGTCCAGGTGCGCGCCCGCGTCGGAGCCGCCGAGCATGACGTCCTCGTGCTGCCAGGTCTCGGCGCGCAGCTCCCAGCTGGCCGGGTCGTTGTCGGTGGGCATGGGCCAGAGCACCGTGCGCAGGTCGTCGTTGGCGCAGATCTCGACCAGGCAGTGGAAGGCGTCCTGGCCGCGCTCGGCCGCGATGTCGTTGACCACGCGGCCCGACAGGCCCTCGTTCGCCTCGCTGTAGGTGTCGCCGATGACGTAGCGCCCGAAGTTGGCGAGGCGCCGGAAGACCCCGGCCTCCTTGCTGTCGGCGCGGCGCAGCATCTCGGCCCGTACGTCGGCGTCGCGCAGCTTCGCGATCCGCTCCGGGACGGGCAGTCCGAGGACGTCGCCCCAGCCGGGGATGAGGTTGAGCGCGCAGAACGTGCCCAGCGACATGTTCATGGGCGTCAGGATCGGCATGGTCAGCGCGACGATGCGGCCGCCCGCCTTACGGGCGCGCTCGCTCGGGACGAGTTGGCGCGGCACGCGTTCGGGGACGGCGGCGTCGATGGTGAGCACGTTCCAGTTGAGGGGCCGGCCGGCGGCCGCGCTCATCTCGACGAAGAGGTCGATCTCCTCGTCGGAGAACTGGTCGAGGCAGCCCGCGACGATGGCTTCGAGCTGGGTGCCCTCGTGCTCGGAGACCGCCTTGGAGAGGGCCAGGAGCTCGGCGGGCTCGGCGTGCCGGGAGGCCACGGGGGCGCCGGCGCCGTCGGAGTGGGTGGAGGACTGGGTGGTCGACAGGCCCCAGGCGCCGGCGTTCATGGCGTCGTGGAAGAGGTCGAGCATCTGCCGCATCTGCTCTTCGGTCGGCCGGCCGCCGACGGCGTCCTCGCCCATCACGTGCCGGCGCAGGGCGCAGTGGCCGACCATGAACCCGGCGTTGACGGCGATGCGGCCGTCGAGCGCGTCGAGGTACTCGCCGAAGGTGGACCAGGTCCAGTCGACGCCTTCCTCCAGCGCCTTGAGGGCCATGCCCTCGACCTTGCTCATCATGCGGCGGGTGTAGTCGGCGTCCTCGGGGCGGGCCGGGTTGAGGGGGGCCAGGGTGAAACCGCAGTTGCCGCCCGCGACCGTGGTCACGCCGTGGTTCATGGAGGGGGTCGCGTACGGGTCCCAGAACAGTTGGGCGTCGTAGTGGGTGTGGGGGTCGATGAACCCGGGGGTCAGTACGAGGCCGGTGGCGTCCTCGCTGGTCGCCGCGGGTTCGGTCACGGTGCCGGGCTCGGCGATGACGGCGATGCGGCCGTCGCGTGTCCCGACGTCGGCCACGCGGGCCGGGGCGCCGGTGCCGTCCACGACGGTGGCGCCCTTGATCAGGTGGTCGAGCATGACGTCCCTTCTGCCGGTGATTCGTCTCGCGGTCCGCGTCCTGGGGCTCCGCCCCAGACCCCGCTCCTCAAACGCCGGAGGGGCTGGGTTTTGGCTGGCGTCAGCCGTCCGCGTGCCTTGCGCGTGTGCCCTGGCCCGTGCGCGAGCCCGGAGGGCTGACGCCGGCCAAATCCAGCCTCGCCGGCGTTTGAGGCGCGGGGGTCCGGGGGCTGGTCCCCGGCAACGGCGCCGCGGGGGACCGCGGAGGGCCCCAGTCGGGGGTCTTAGGGCCGGCCGCGGCCCTCCGTTCGACCTCCGGCCGGGGCCGGTTCGGGGCGGCGGTCCGGGAAGGTGCCGCCCCCGTTCCTCAGGAGCCCGAGGCCTCACGGAAACGCGTCGTGCGGTGCACCGGGTCCGTGTCGATGTGAGGGATCACATGTTCGCCGATGAGCTTGATGGTGGTCATCGTGTCCTCGTACGAGACCCCGGTCGGCAGGCCGAAGGAGAGCTGGTCGGCGCCGGCCTCCTCCCAGCGCTTGCACTGCTGGCGGACCTCGGAGGGGTCGCCGCAGATGAGGAGCTCTTCCTCGATCAGGAGCTCGACGATCTCCGCGTTGTACTCGGGGAGGATCTCGGGCCACTCGGGGATGATCTCGGGCCGCGGGAAGGTGTCGTGGTAGCGGAAGACCAGCGACTGGAAGCGGTTCATGTTGGCGTTGACGGCGATCTCGACGGCCTTGTCGTGGGTCTCGGCGCAGATCGCGGTCGAGGTGACCATGACGTTGTCGTTGACGAAGGCGCCGATGGCCTTCGCCTCCTGGATCGCGGTCTTGTACTGGTCCAGCACCCAGGCCATGTCGGAGACCTTCTGGACGCTGAAGCCGAGGACGCCCAGGCCCTTCTTGGCCGCCATGGCGTACGAGGCCGGGGAGCCGGCGGCGTACCACATGGCCGGGTGGGCCTTGCCGTACGGCTTGGGGAAGATCTTCCGCGGCGGGAGCGACCAGTGCTTGCCCTGGAACCCCTCGTACTCCTCCTGGAGGAACATCTTGGGGAACTCGGCGATGGTCTCTTCCCAGATCTCCTTGGTGCCGTTCATGTCCTCGATGCCGGGAAGGAAGCCGAGGATCTCGTGGCTGCCGGCGCCGCGGCCGGTGCCGAACTCGAAGCGCCCCTTGGAGAGGTGGTCGAGCATGGCGACCTTCTCGGCCACCTTGACCGGGTGGTTGACCGGGGCGAGGGGGTTGAAGATGCCGGAGCCGAGGTGGATGCGCTCGGTGGCGTGAGCGAGGTACCCGAGGAACACCTCGTTCGCCGAAAGGTGCGAGTACTCCTCCAGGAAGTGGTGCTCGGAGGCCCAGGCGTACTTGAAGTTGGACTTGTCCGCCTGAATGACGTACTCGGTCTCCTCGATCAGCGCCTTGTGCTCTGCCTCGGGGTCGACCTTGGACCGCGCCTCAGGCACGTATCCCTGCACAAAGAGCCCGAATTCCAAGGGGATTCACCGTCCTTCTGTTTCTGACGTTGCGTCAGATTCGATGTCACGACTGTTCCATCGCGGGGGCGGGAGCGTCAATACCTGACGCTCCATCAGATATGGCGGAGGCCGGCTAGAGGATGCTGACGCCGGCCATCCAGCCGCCGTCGATCACGAAGGGCTGACCGGTGATGTACGAGGAGTCCTCGCTGGTCAGGAACAGCGCCAGCTTCGCGATCTCCTCCGGCTGCCCCACCCGGCCCATCGGCACGACGCGCTTGTAGAGCTCCGCCATGGCGTCCCGGGCCTCCTGGGGCAGGTCCGCCGGATTCGTGTTCCCGGGAGTGGCCATCGCGGTGTCCACGGCCCCCGGGCACATCGCGTTGACCCGGATGTTCTTCGCCGCCAGCTCCAGCGCCGCCACCCGGGTCAGGCCCAGGATCGCCGCCTTGGTCGCCGCGTACGTGCCCACGTACGCCATGCCCGTCAGGCCCGTGTACGAGGAGGTGTTGACGATGGTGCCGCCGCCGGCCGCCTCGATCTCGGGGGCCACCGACTTGATGCCGAGGAAGGCGCCGACCTGGTTGACCTGGACCACGTGCTGGAACTCCTCCAGCGGGGTCGCGGTCAGCTCGTTGAAGCGCAGGATGCCCGCGTTGTTGACCAGGCCGTCGACCGGGCCGAAGGCCTCCTTCGCCGCGGCTATCGCGGCCGCCCAGTCCTCTTCCCGGCTCACGTCCATCCGGACGTACCGGGCCCGGTCCTCGCCGATGTCCTTGGCGACCGCCGTGCCCTGCTCGTCCAGCACGTCGCCGAGGAGCACCTTGGCGCCCTCGGCGGCGAAGAGACGGGCCTCCTGCTCGCCCTGGCCGCGCGCCGCACCGGTGATGATGACGACGCGCCCGTCCAGCTTGCCCGGCTTGCCCATACTCGTAGCTCCTAGTCGTTGAGGAGGGGGGCCACTTCGGACCCGAAAGCGGTGATCTGGTCGATGAGTTCGGCCCGGTCGCGGTTGCGGAAGCGCACCTGGATCTGGTCGATGCCGAGCGCCTTGTACTCGCGCAGCGACTCGGCGAGCGCCTCCGCCTTGCCGGTGAGGGTCCGGCGGCCGATGTCCCAGCCGGGCTCGCCGACGTAGAGCGCCTCGGTGATCGCGCCGAACTCGATGGGGTCGGAGACCCCGGCCTCGGCGCGGAGCTCCTTGATGCGGGCGATCTGCGCCGGGAGCTTGTCCCGCGGGTCCCCCTGCGGGAGCCAGCCGTCGCCGCGCTGCGCGGCCCGGCGGACGGCGGCGGGCGAGGAGCCGCCGACCCAGACGGGGATCCGGGCCTGGGCGGGGCGGGGCAGCTGGCCGAGGTCCTTGAAGGAGAACAGCTCGCCCTCGAACTGCGGGTACTCCTCCGGCCCGAGGGCCGCGCGCAGGGCGTCGAGGGTCTCGTCGAGCACGGCCCCGCGGCGCGCGAAGTCCACGCCGAGGACCTCGAACTCCTCCTGCACGTGGCCCGCGCCGACGCCGAGGATCAGCCGGCCGCCGGAGAGGTGGTCGACGGTGGCGTACTGCTTGGCGCTGAGCAGCGGGTGGCGGAGGCCCAGGATCGCGACGTGGCTCAGCAGCCGCACGTTCTCGGTGATCCCGGCCAGGAAGGAGAGCGTGGCCACCGGGTCGTACCAGATGGTGCTCATGGGGCCGGCCATGCGCCGCGGGATCGCGACGTGGTCGCAGGTGGCGACGTAGCCGAAGCCGGCCCGGTCGGCCGCCCGCGCGACCGCCGCGAGATCGGCCGCCCCGGCGGTCGCCTCCCAGGGCTCGGCGTAGATGGTGCTCTGCGACTGGATCGGGAGCTGCATCCCGTAGACCAGCCGTCCCTCCGGAAACACGCGCGCCATGGGCCGTACCCGCCTCGTCCTCGTCTGCCGATTCGTCATACCGGTGCCGGGGGCCATCGTCGTAGCTGACGGGTCGTCAGGCAAGGGGTGGGGCGGAGCCCGGACCGTCGAGCCGCGGATCGGAGGCGGCGAATAACATTAGTTTTGTTACGATGACTCCATGACCGACCAGCCCGCACCCGGCGAGGGCCCGACCCGGCCCGTGTCCGTCTCGCTCCACGAGGGAACGATCGCCGCGCTCAAAGCGCGCACCGGAAGGCGCGGCATGTCCGCGTACATCGAATCGCTTGTTCAGCGGCAGCTGGAGCGTGACCGGCTCCGCGAGCTGATCGAGGACTCCGAGTCCGCGAACGGGCCCGCCGACCCGGCAGCCGTCGAGGCGAAGCGAGCGATCTTGCGCGGCGAGACGGCAGCCTCGTCGGACGCCGCATGAGTGGGACCCTGGTTCTCGGCTGCGAGGGACTATCCCGGCTCGTGCGCCAGGACCAGGGCATGCTTGAGTGGCTGACCGCCGCCGAGAGCGAGGACATCCGGGTGATGATCAGCTCGGTGACCCTGGTCGAGGCGCGTGACCCCCGGGTGGAGCAGGCCCGGTTCGACTACGCGGTCTCCCGTGTGAACGTACTCCCGCCGAGCGAGGCCATCGCCCGACACGCGAGCAAGTTGCTCGCCGCTGCCGGACTTCCCGGGCACAAGTACGCGCTGGACGCCATCGTGGCGGCGACCGCCCTCGACCAGCCCGCACCCGTCACCTTGCTGACGTCGGACCCCGAGGACGTGTCCGCACTGTGCGGGAACCGGGTCCGGGTCGTCCGGATCTGACGGCGGGAGCTTCGGCGCGCGCAGGCTGGTGGAGGCACGCCGCGAGGGCCTAGGGTGCCGGGCGTGGATCTCTTCTTGACCCTGGTCAGCGGGGTGGCGTGGACCGTCGTGTACGTCGAGGCGATCCGGGTGGGGCTGCGGGACCGGACGTACGCGATGCCGGTCGCGGCGCTCGCGCTGAACTTCGCGTGGGAGTCGACCTACGCCGTCCGCGAGTTCGACGGCGGCGCGGTCACGGCGCAGGGCGTCGTCAACGTGGTGTGGGCCCTCGCCGACCTCGTCATCGTCTACACATACCTGCGCTACGGGCGCGCCGAGCTGCCCGGCTTCGTGACCCGGCCGCTGTTCGCCGCCTGGAGCCTGCTCGTCTTCGCGAGCGCGTTCGCCGTGCAGTGGCTGTTCCTCGCCCACTTCGGCTCGCACGGAGCGTCCCGCTACTCGGCGTTCCTGCAGAACCTGCTGATGTCCGGGCTGTTCATCGCCTTCTACGCGGGCCGGCGCGGCCGGCGCGGACAGTCCCTGGTCATCGCCGTCGCCAAGTGGCTCGGCACGCTCGCGCCGACCGTCCTCTTCGGGGTCCTGGAGGCCGCGCCGTTCATCTTCGGCCTGGGCATGCTGTGCGCCGTCTTCGACGTCGCGTACGTCGCCCTGCTGGGCCGCGACCCGGCGGGCCGGGCGGGCCCAGTGGCCACGAACACCGACCCCAGCGTTAGAAGCCCTGCGGGCCCATGACGATGACCGGCTTCGCCGCCGGGTCGAGGGTCTCCAGGACCTTCTTCATCGCGTCCTTCGGGATGCCCACGCAGCCCTGCGAGGGGCCGTCGTGGTCCACGTGGAGCCAGATGTTGCCGCCCTTCTCCTCGCCCTCCGGCTTCGTCGGGTCGAGCGGGGTCACCCCCGTCTTGCGGTTGAAGTCGACGGCGACGACATAGTCGAAGGAACCCCGGAGGGACTCGCCGTTCACCCCGCGGCCCGTCGCCACGAACGAGGCGTCCTGGTCGTACGGGAACTTCGTGCCCGGCGGCTTCGGCAGCAGCCCGCCCGCGTCGGTCAGCGCGAACACCCCCTCGGGGGAGGTCAGGTCCCCGTACGTACGCTCCGTGGACCAGCCCTTGGCCCCGTTGCGCGCGGGCCAGCTCGCGCTCTTCGCCCAGTCGGCCCCGGCCGCCGGACGCGTGTACAGGGCCGCGGTGGATTCCGAGGAGTCCTTCGCCCTGCCCGTGACGAGGATGAGCTGGCGGGCGTCGGCGGGGATCTTCGCCCGGGTCTGCTCGCTGATCCCGGGCAGGCCCTGGAGGCCCTCGCGCTCGGCTCCGCGCGCCGCGCGTTCGTCGCCCGGCGGGCGGGCGTCGGCGGCGCCGACCCGGGCAGCGGCGTTGGCCGGGGGCTCGTGGGCGACGTACACCCAGCCGGCGCCGAAGCCGAGCAGGCCGAGCGCGGCCATCGCCGCGAGGGGGCGCGGGGAGCGGGCGGCGCGGGAGCCGCCGGAGGCGCGGGAGCCCCTGGGGGCGCGACGCGTACCGGTGGGACGCGACCGTCCGACGGCGCGGGTCGGCCGGTCCTGGCGGTCCTCGCCGTCCTGTCGGGGCGAATGGGAGCGGGCTCGGGCGTGCTTGCTCATTTCCCCGACCGTACACAGCCGATCTTCACTTTGATCGCCTGGCCGGACTCCCGGGCGTTTCCCCGGCCCGGAACACCTCGGGGAACCGGACCCGGACCGTCAGCCCGCCGCCCGGCCCCGGATTGGCCTCCGCCAGCAGCTCCGCGCCGTGCGCCCGCGCGATCGACGCGACGATCGAAAGCCCCAACCCGGCGCCCTCGCCTGCCGTGTGGAGCCGTTCCGCCCGCCGCCGGAACGGCTCCAGCAGCCGCGGAACGTCCCCCGGATCGATCACCGGGCCGGTGTTCGACACCGTCAGCACCCGGTCCGCGGAGGTGGCCACGAGCAGGCTGCCGCCCGCGCGGTTGTGACGTACGGCATTGGCGAGCAGGTTCCGCACCAGGTGTCCCAGCAGGGTCCGGTCGCCGGTGACGGTCAGCGGCGCGAGCTCCCGTACGAGAGTCAGCGCGGCGGCCGGGGCGAGGGCCGGGGCGGGACCGTCCGCTTCGAGCGGGGACGCTTCGGCCACGGACGCTTCGGCGGCGGAAGCCTCGGCGGCCGCCAGCTCCGCCAGGTCCACCGGTTCCGCCGTCTCCAGGCCCTCCTCCGAGACGGCGAGCAGGAGCAGGGACTCGATGAGGTGCTCGCTGGACTCCGCGACGCCGATGAGCTTGTCGCGGATCCGGGCCACCTTCTCCGGCGGCGGGTCCCCGGCCAGCCCGATCTCGGCGGCGGCCCGCTGGACGGCGAGCGGGGTGCGCAGCTCGTGGGCGGCGTTGGCGGCGAACCGGCGCTGCGCCCCGACCAGGCCCTCCATCCGGTCGAGCATCCCGTCGAAGGTGTCGGCGAGCCGCTTGAGTTCGCCGGGCGGGGCCTTGAGGCCGATGCGCTCGTGGAGGTTGGCGCCGGAGAGGCGGCGGGCGGTCTCGGTGATCACGCTGACGGGGCGCAGGACGCGGCCCGCCATCCACCAGGCCAGCCACATGGAGAGGACGGCGAAGACGGCGAGGGCGATGAGGGAGACGGTGAGCAGTTCGTGGTACGTGGCCTGTTGGACGGCGGAGGAGAGCTGCCTGGTGGCCTTCCACCGGGCGACCTGCTCGGGAGTCGCGGCGCCGCTCTCGGCGGGGACCGGCAGGGCGGGGACGGCCACCTTCTCGCCCTCGACCACGGTGTCGTTCGGGCTGAGGACGGTGGTCGTGACGGCGCCGGTGATGCGGGGGTAGAGGCCCCTGCGGAGGAGGATGTTGATGAGGGTGATGAGGCCTCCGCCGGCCAGGAGGAGCAGCGAGCCGTAGAGGACGGTGAGACGGGCGCGCTCGGAATGGAGCACTGCTCTCATCGCAGATCACCGCTCCCGCTCCGGCTCCCGCTCCGGCTCCAGCTCCGGCCGCTCTCGAAGTGGAGCACCGCTCTCATCGCAGACCACCGCTCCCGCTCCGGCCGATCCGGTATCCGGCCCCCGGCACCGTCTCGATCAGCGCCGGCTCGCCCAGCTTGGCGCGCAGCTTGCTGAGCGTCACCCGCACCGCGTTGGTGCTGTACGAGGTGTCCTCCTCCCACACCTGCTCGATCAGGTCGTCGCTGCTCAGCACCGCGCCCTCCGCCCGCAGCAGCGCCTCCAGCACCGCGAACTCCTTGCGCGAGAGCGCGAGCCGCCGCCCGTCCCGGGTCGCGCTGCGCCGCGCCGTGTCCACGGCCACCCCGGCCCCCTCCAGGACGGGCGGCAGGGCCGGCTGGGCGCGCCGCCCCAGCGCCAGGACACGGGCGAGGAGCTCGTCGTAGGCGAAGGGCTTGGTGAGGTAGTCGTCGGCGCCGAGGCCCAGGCCCTCCACCCGCTCCCGTACGGACCCGGACGCGGTCAGCATCAGGACGCGGGTCAGCAGCCGCTCGCGCACGACCTGGCGGCAGACCTCGTCCCCGTGCAGGCCGGGCAGATCGCGGTCGAGGACGAGGACGTCGTAGGCGCCCAGGCGCAGGCGCTGCAAGGCCTCCAGGCCGTCGCTCGCCTCGTCGACGGCCAGCGCGTCGCGGCGCAGCCCCTCGGCGATCATCTCCCGGAGGAATTCCTCGTCCTCCACCACCAGAACTCGCATGCCGTCCTCTTTACCGGAGAGGGACATTTCCTCGTCATAAGCGCGGAGGTTTAGAGAACCGAAATCCCCTTCTCGCGCAGGCTCTGGCGCATGAAGCGATCCACGACCATGACCACGGCCGCGCTCCTCACCGGCCTGACCCTCTTCGTCACCGCGTGCACGGGCGGTGTCGGCGGCTCGGACGGAAAGAAGGACGAGAAGAAGGACTCCTCGAACTCGGCGGGCAGCAACGGCAGCGGCGGCGGCAACAGTGGTGCGGACGCCGACAACGCCCTCAAGATGCGCAAATGCCTGCGCGACAACGGCGTGGACGCCCCCGACCCGAAGCCCGGCGAGGACCCGCGCGGCATGACCCTGGGCGCCGGCGCGGACCAGGAGGTGCTGAAGAAGGCCATGGACAAGTGCGGGATGAAGGGGCCTGGCTCCGGCGGCGAGGTCTCGCAGGCGGACAAGGACGCGGCCCTGAAGTCGGCCAAGTGCATGCGCGACCACGGTTTCGACGTCCCGGACCCGGAATTCAACGGGAGCATGCGCAGCGCGACGTCGATACCCGAGGGCGTCGACAAGGACAAGTTCATGGATCAGCTGAACAAGTGCAGCGCGGGCCAGTGAGCAAGCGCGGGAAATGGCTCCTGAGCTCGCTGGCCGCCGTACTCGCCGTCACCGGCGGCGGGTACGCGGTCATCGCGCAGGCCGGGACGGACGGCGGGAAGGACTCCGGACCACAGCGCCCGGGCGGCCTCCCGGACGCGACGGCGCCGGTCACGCGCGGCGACCTGAGCTCCGGACTGAGGGTGGACGGAACCCTCGGCTACGCGAAGGAGCGCAAGCTCAACGCGGCGGGCGCGGGGGCGGGTCCCGGCGGAGGCTCCGCGACCCTGACCTGGGTCGCCCCCTCGGGCTCCTCCGTCGAGCGCGACGGCAAGCTCTACGAGGTCAACGGCAAGCCGGTGCGCCTGATGTACGGCACCACCCCCGTGTACCGGACCATGAAGTCCGGGGACAAGGGCGAGGACGTCAAGCAGCTCAAGCGCAACCTCCAGGCCCTCGGCTTCGGCGTCGGCCTGGACGACTCCGACGGCACCTTCACCGAGGGCACCGCCACCGGCGTCAAGCGGTGGCAGAAGTCCCACAAGATGAAGGAGACCGGCGAGATCGGCAAGGAGGACATCGCCTTCGCCTCCGGACCCCAGCGGGTGCAGAAGAACGACATGGCGGTCGGCGACGAGGCGGCCGCGGGAAAGCCCGTACTGACCCTGACCGGCACCGAGCGCACGGTCCGCTTCCAGCTGGACGTGGCCAAGGCGGGCACCGTCAAGACCGGTGACCCGGTGACCGTGAGCCTGCCGGGCGGCGCCGCCGCCAAGGGAAAGATCGCGTCGGTGGGCAGTACGGCCAACCCGGACGACCCCTCCTCGGGCGGCGGCGGGGGTGGGGGCGGAGGCGGCGACGGCAAGAAGCCGAAGGTCGAGATCGAGGTCACCCTCGACAACGCCGCCGAGGCCAAGGGCCCGGACCAGTCCCCGGTCTCGGTGAACCTGACGGGCGAGACCCGCAAGGGCGTGCTCTCCGTACCGGTCAACGCGCTCCTCGCGCTGGCCGGCGGCGGGTTCGGCGTACAGGTCGTCGAGGACGGCAAGGTGCGCGAGGTGAAGGTCGAGCTCGGCATGTTCGGCAACGGCCGGGTCGAGGTGAAGGGGGACGTCCTCAAGGAAGGCATGCACGTGGGGGTCCCCAAGTCATGAGCGATACCGAGCAGTTCCCGGTGCGGCAGGGACTCCACGAGCCCCCGGACGCCCGGCACGCCCACCCGGTGGTCGAGTTGACCGGCGTCACCAAGGAGTACCCCGGCGGAGTCGCGGCCCTGCGCGGCGTGGACCTCACCGTCATGAACGGCGAACTCCTGGCCATCGTCGGCCCGTCGGGCTCGGGAAAGTCCACCCTGCTGCACATCGTCGGAACCCTGGACCGCCCGACCGCCGGCCGCGTGGCCATCGCCGGGTACGACATCGCGAGCCTCTCCGACCGCGCCCTGTCGGCCCTGCGCTCCCGCCACGTCGGCTTCGTCTTCCAGTCCTTCCACCTCGTACCGGGCATCAGCGCCCGGGCGAACGTCGCCGAGGGCCTGCTCTACTCCGGCCTCTCCCGCGCCGAGCGCGGCCGCCGGGCGGAGCGGGCCCTGGAACGGGTCGGCCTCGGCGACCGCACGGAGCACCGTCCGCACGAGCTGTCCGGCGGGCAGAAGCAGCGCGTGGCGATCGCCCGCGCGGTCGCGGGCGAACCGGACCTGCTGCTCGCCGACGAGCCCACGGGCGCGCTGGACACGGCGTCCGGCGCGTCGGTGATGGAACTGCTGCACGAGCTCAACCAGGACGGGGCCACCATCGCCGTGATCACCCACGACACCGAGATCGCGGCCGCCCTGCCCCGCCAGGTCCGCATCCGCGACGGCGAGATCGTGGCGGACGTGTGGAACCCGGCGGGGAACACCCCCGGTTACACAGCCGGGAACACGGCGGGGGCGGTCTGATGGGCTCTCGTACTCGTACGCGTACGAAGCTGCGCGCCGCCGGCAAGCCGGCCCCGCCCCGGCTCACCCCCCGGGACGTGTTCCACGTGGGCTCGGCCGGGTTGCGCTCGCGCCCCATGCGGGTGTTCCTGTCGGCGCTCGGGATCGCGATCGGCATCGCGACGATGATCGCGGTGGTCGGGATCTCCTCGTCCAGCCAGGCCAAGCTGCTCCAGGAACTCGACAAGCTCGGCACGAACATGCTGGTCGCGACGCCGGGCCAGTCCATGTTCTCGGGGCAGGACACCAAGCTGCCTAAGGACGCCCCGGGCATGATCGGCCGGATCGACGGAGTCGAATCGGTCGGCGCGACGGGGGACGTGAAGGAGTCGGTGCGCCGCTCCGAGAAGATCCCCAAAGCGGAGACCAGCGGCATCGCCCTCAAGGCCGCCCGGGGCGAGCTGCTGAAGACCCTGCGCGCACAGATGCGCAGCGGAACCTGGCTCAACGACGCGACGGGCCGCTACCCGTCCGTGGTCCTCGGGCACGTCTCCGCCGAACGGCTCGGCATCACGGAGCCGGGCGGACAGGTCTTCATCGGCGGGCAGTACTTCACGGTCATCGGCATCCTGGACCCGATCCCACTGGCCCCGGAGATCGAGCGCTCGGCGCTGATCGGATGGGAGGCCGCGCAGAACCTCCTGGGCTTCGACGGGCACCCCACGTCCGTCTACGAGCGTTCGGCCGACGACCGCGTGCAGGCGGTCCGCAGCCTCATCGCCCAGACGGCCAACCCCCAGACCCCGAGCACGGTCTCGGTGACGGACCCGTCGGCGGCGCTCCAGGCCAAGGCCGCCACGGAGGGCGCCTTCAGCACCCTCCTGCTCGGCCTGGGCGGCATCGCGCTCCTGGTGGGCGGGGTCGGAGTGGCCAACACGATGATCATCTCGGTCCTGGAACGCCGCCACGAGATCGGCCTGCGCCGTTCCCTCGGCGCGACCAAGGGTCAGATCCGCATCCAGTTCGTCACGGAGTCCCTCCTCCTGTCCGGCCTCGGCGGCCTGGCCGGAATCGCACTGGGCGGCGCGGCCACGGCGGTCTACGCCCAAGCCGGCGACCTCCCCTGGGTGGTCCCCCTCTGGGCCGTAACGGGCGGCTTCGCCGCCACCCTGGCCATCGGCACGGTGGCAGGCCTTTATCCGGCGGTCCGCGCGGCCAGGCTGTCGCCGACGTTGGCGTTGCAGGCGGGGTAGGGGGGTGGGGGGTCGGGGGGTGTGATGCGGAGGGACGGCAGTGGTCGCTCAACCGCTGCGGTCAGTAGGCGTTCATGTACCAGATCGCGCCACCGAGGAAGATCGGAAGAGTGAACGCCATCTGCAGCATCCAGGGAACACCCGGCCCCTCGTCATCAGGCTTACCCGGGTTCTCCGCACGCCACGTCATGAAGTCGCGCATCGCCTTCCAGTGGCCCACGACCCCCAGGGCGATGCCCAGGATTACCCCACAGTAGGCGGGAAGCATCTCGTTCAGAGACCAGTCGTGGTTGGCGCTGGCAGCCGTGATCACCAGGAACCCTGCCGCCGGACCGCATGACACCCAGATCTTCTGCCGCCGGTTCACCATCCCGGGGAACATCGCGGCGAGATACGAAGCCACACTGATCGTGGCGAACAGCCACCACAGCGGAGAGGACTTCTCCGGCATCAGAACCCTTTCATCTACCCTCACGGCCGTGGCCCGAAGGTCCGCCATCTCGCCCGCAACGGCTATCCGTCCCACCGTTCCCGCAGCTCAAGCCCCACGGCGCAACCCTAACCGCCCGTCGATGACGAAAAGGTGGCACTGGGCTGGAGGGACGCACCCAGGGACCCTCGAAGCCATCGCCCCGCCCCCGCAGCCCCCGCCCCGTGTGCCCGTCAAAGCACTGCCGTCGCCGCAGGCGCCGTCGTACGCTGGTCTGATGCGAACTCCACGGCAGGCCGCAAGAATTGTCGTCGTCGATCCCGCCGGTTCGGTGTTTCTGTTCCGGGAGAACAACGTAGAGGTCGGCATCCACTGGTTGCCGCCGGGCGGGGGGATCGATCCCGGGGAGACGCCCGAGGAGTGCGTGCGGCGGGAGTTGCGGGAAGAGACCGGGTGGACCGATCTGGAACCGCAGCGGTTGTTGTGCACCTGGGAGCACGACTTCACGTACCAGGGCGTTCCCGTCCGCCAGCACGAGCACATCTACGTCACCGCCGGGCCGCTGCGCGACCCCGTCCCGGAGTACCCCGAGGCCCACTGGCGGTGGCTCTCGCGGCGGAACCTCGCCACGCTGGGCGAGCCCCTGTGGCCCCCGCGGCTCGCGGAGCTGCTCGATGAAGCGCCCGCCGAGCCAGTGCACTTGGGGCTACTGGCCTGACCCGGCGCCCGTCGCCCGCGCGTACAGCTTCGCCGCGTAGTCGTTCAGGATCGTGCTCGTCGAGACGTCGTCCGTGTCGCCGCCCGTCAGGATGCCGATGATCTTCCCGTCGGCGGCGATCCACGCACTCCCGCTCGTGCCGCCCGGGAAGTCCGCGCAGTCGAAGCGCTGTTCCGTCGGGGTGTCGCGGATCGCGCGGGACGTGCAGGTGCGCGCGACCTTGCGGTCCGCCGGGTAGCCCGTCACCGTGACCTCCTCGCCGGAGCGGCCCGTGGTGTCGAGGACGGCGGCGCCGGTGACGTCCTCGATGTTGCGGCCCGAGGCGTCGGGGGCGAGGCGGGCGAAGGCGAGGTCGAAGTCTTCGTTCGTGCCGTCGGACCAGTGGGTGTCCTCGAAGACCTCCTCTAGCTTCCAGGTGCCGTACGGGGCGCGCCCGTCCGCGTACGCGGGTGCGAAGATCGCACCCGCTCCGCTGACCCGGCCCGAGGACAGGCAGTGGCCCGCGGTGACGATCAGATTCCGCCCGGGGCTGTGCACGACGGTCGCCGTGCAGAAGTGATTCCCGGTCACCTCGCCCTCGAACAGCGCCCCGGCGAAGGGCACGGACCCGCCGGGCTTGGTGAGGGACCCGGTCGGGCGGGGGCTGGGGCCGGCGGACAGCTGAGGCTTTTTGGATGATTGCGATTGCGACGGGCGGGCGGTGGAGGACGTCGTCGGGGGCGCAGCTTTCGCGTGCGCGGAGGCCTTGCCGTCCGCCGCGGGCACCACCTTCGTCATCGCCGCGGACGCACCCAGCGCCGCCACAGCGCACAACACCGCGGTCACCACGGTCCGCTTGTCCACCACAGACACCCTCCCCACTTTGCTGTGGCGAAGCATGCCCTGCGCACGGCGGCCACCGCAAGGTGCATCCCGGCCGTCCCCGCCCCGGAGGCGCTCCCATCGCGCCTCCGGGGCCCGCGCACGTCCCGTCACACCGCTACGCCCCCGGCCAGAGCCCTTCCGGGGTCAGGCCCAGCAGGTCGATCGCGTTGCCGCGCACGATGCGGTCC
Organism: Streptomyces sp. NPDC059443; assembly: GCF_042750105.1. Lineage (NCBI taxonomy): Bacteria > Bacillati > Actinomycetota > Actinomycetes > Kitasatosporales > Streptomycetaceae > Streptomyces > Streptomyces sp. NPDC059443. Next base: position 38,434 of record NZ_JBHYVM010000032.1, read on the forward strand.
ACCACGTCCGGGGCCAGGTGGCCCATTTGGGACTCGCCGACCTCGCGGGACTTGGGCCACGTGGAGTCCGAGTGGGGGTAGTCGGTCTCGTAGAGGACGTTGGCCACGCCGATCGAGTCCAGGTTCTTCAGGCCGAAGGCGTCGTCGAAGAAGCAGCCGAAGACGTGCTCCGCGAACAGTTCGGAGGGCGGGCGCAGGACCTTGTCCGCCACGCCGCCCCAGCCGCGGTTCTCCTCCCAGACCACGTTCGCCCGTTCCAGGATGTACGGGATCCAGCCGATCTGACCCTCCGCGTACATGATCTTGAGGTTCGGGAAGCGCTCGAACTTGCCGCTCATCAGCCAGTCCACCATCGAGAAGCAGCAGTTGGCGAAGGTGATGGTGGAGCCGACGGCCGGCGGGGCGTCGGCCGAGGTGGACGGCATGCGCGAGGAGGAGCCGATGTGCATGGCGATGACCGTGCCGGTCTCGTTGCACGCCTCCAGGAAGGGGTCCCACTCGTCCGTGTGGATGGAGGGGAGGCCCAGGTGGGGCGGGATCTCCGAGAAGGCGACCGCGCGCACGCCGCGCGCAGCGTTGCGGCGGACCTCGGCGGCGGCGAGGCGGGCGTCCCAGAGGGGGATCAGGGTGAGGGGGATGAGGCGGCCGGCGGCGTCGGGGCCGCACCACTCCTCCACCATCCAGTCGTTGTACGCGCGCACACCGAGCAGCCCGAGCTCGCGGTCCTTGGCCTCCGTGAAGGTCTGGCCGCAGAAGCGCGGGAAGGTCGGGAAGCACAAGGCCGACTGGACGTGGTTGACGTCCATGTCGGCGAGCCGGTCGGGAACCGAGAAGGATCCCGGGCGCATCTGCTCGTACGTGATGACTTCGAGTTTGATCTCGTCGCGGTCGTAGCCGACGGCCGTGTCGAGGCGGGTGAGGGGTCGGTGCAGGTCCTCGTACACCCACCAGTCGCCTATGGGGCCGTCGTCGCCCTTGGCGCCCATGACGGGTGCGAACTTGCCGCCGAGGAAGGTCATTTCCTTCAAGGGGGCACGGACGACGCGGGGGCCGACGTCGTGGTACTTGGACGGGAGCCGGTCCCGCCAGACGTTGGGGGGCTCAACCGTGTGGTCGTCCACCGAGATGATCTTCGGGAAGGTCTCCATGCCCTCACGGTAGCGCCAATCTGACGAACCGTCAGCTCTTTGGACGCGGCGAACGTCGCCTGACGCGGCACCGGGTTCCGGATCCGGCCGGGCCGGGGTTCCGGATCCGAGCGGACTGGGTCCGCTTCGGACTGACGTGTACGCGCAACACAGGGCAGACTGACCATTACACCTACGGAAGGCAGGGGGGACGCCAGATGGACGGCATACCGGCCATCCCGCACCAGCGGAACCACCCCGGGGCCGGAACCGCAGCCGCGGGAACGGGAGTCGAGGCCGGAACCGGAGCTGAGGCCGGAACCGGAGCCGAGGCCGGAACCGGAGCCACCGCCGAAGCCCCCGCACCCGGGGGCAACCGCTTCGCCGTCCTCGGGCCCATCCGCGCCTGGCGCGGGCCCGAGGTGCTGCCCTCCGGGACCCCCCAGCAGCGGGCGCTGCTCGCCGTGCTGCTGCTCCGGGACGGGCGGACCGCCACCGCGCCCGAGCTGATCGACGCCATCTGGGGCGAGGACCCGCCGCAGCAGGCGCTCGCCACCATCCGTACGTACGCCTCCCGCCTGCGCAAGATCCTCGACCCCGGGCTCCTCGTCAGCGACGCCGGCGGCTACGCCGTCCGCCTGCCCCACCCCGAGGCCCTCGACCTCGGCATCGCCCGCGCGCTGGCCGCCGACGCCGAGGCCGCGCGCGGCGAGAAGGGGGACCGCGCGCTCGCCCGTACGCTGCTGGCCCGCGCGCTGAACCTGTGGGACGGGGAACCGCTGGCCGGCGTACCCGGACCGCACGCCGACACCGAGCGCACCCGGCTCGCCGAGTGGCGCCTCCAGCTGCTGGAGACCCGCCTCGACCTCGACCTGGAGCTCGGCCACCACGCCGAGGCCGTCTCCGAGCTCACCGCCCTCACCGCCGCCCACCCCCTGCGGGAGCGGCTGCGCGAGCTGCTGATGCTCGCCCTCTACCGCAGCGGCCGCCAGGCCGAGGCCCTCGCCGTCTACGCCGACACCCGCCGGCTCCTCGCCGACGAGCTCGGCGTCGACCCGCGCCCCGAACTCTCCGCCCTCCAGCAGCGCATCCTGCGCGCCGACGCCGAACTCGCCCATGCCGAGGACCCGGCCCCGGCATCCGCACCCGTACACGTAAGGCCCGCCCAACTGCCTGCCACCGTCGCCGACTTTACCGGCCGCGCCAGCTTCGTCCACGAACTCGGCGAGATCCTCTCCAGCATCGAAGGCCAGGTCATGGCCGTCTCCGCGCTCGCCGGCATCGGCGGCGTCGGCAAGACCACCCTCGCCGTGCACGTCGCGCACGCCGCGCGTCCGCACTTCCCCGACGGGCAGCTCTACGTCGACCTCCAGGGCACCGAGGCCCGCCCCGCCGAGCCCGAGGCCGTCCTCGGCTCCTTCCTGCGGGCGCTCGGCACCCCCGACACCGCGATCCCCGACTCCCCCGCCGAACGGGCCGCGCTCTACCGCTCCACCCTCGACGGCCGCCGCGTCCTGGTCCTCCTCGACAACGCCCGCGACGCCGCCCAGGTCCGCCCGCTGCTGCCCGGCACCGCCGGCTGCGCCGCCCTCGTCACCAGCCGGGTCCGCATGGCCGGCCTGGCCGGCGCCCATCTCGTCGACCTCGACGTGATGAGCCCGGAGGAGGCCCTCCAGCTGTTCACCCGGATCGTCGGGGCCGAGCGGGTCGGCGCCGAGCGCCAGGCCGCCTTCGACGTGGTCGGCGCCTGCGGCTTCCTGCCGCTCGCGATCCGCATCGCCGCCTCCCGCCTCGCCGCCCGCCGCACCTGGACGGTCTCCGTCCTCGCCGCCAAGCTGGCCGACGAGCGCCGCCGTCTGGACGAGCTCCAGGCCGGCGACCTCGCCGTCAAGGCCACCTTCGAGCTCGGCTACGGGCAGCTGGAGCCCGCGCAGCAGCGCGCCTTCCGCCTCCTGGGCCTCGCCGACGGGCCGGACATCTCCCTCGCGGCGGCCGCCGCCGTCATGGGCCTGCCGGAGCACGCGACCGAGGACCTCCTCGAAGCCCTCGTCGACTGCTCCCTGCTCGAATCGGCCGCGCCCGGCCGCTACCGCTTCCACGACCTCGTACGCCTCTACGCGCGTGCGTGCGCCGAGCGCGACGAGCAGCCCCCGAGCGAGCGCGAGGCCGCCCTCGACCGGCTGCTCGACTTCTACCTCGCCACCGCCGGCGGGGTGTACGGCCTGGAGCGCCCCGGCGACCGGCTCGTCGCCCACCTGTCCGCCACCCGCTACCCCGGGCTGGTCTTCACCGAGCCGCACGCCGCCCAGGACTGGCTGTACGCCGAAGCCGACCCGCTGCTCGCGTGCGTCCGGCAGGCCGCCGTGCGCACCACCGGCCAGGCGGACGTGCTGCGCCGGGCCGTGGACCTGCTGTGGGCCGCCAAGGACCTCGCCGAGTCGGGGGCCAACTCCAAGCAGTACGAGTGGGCCGCCAGCGCCCTGTGCGAAGCCGCGCACGCCGCGAAGGACCCGCACGCCGAGGGCCGCGCCCGTACCACCCTCACCAACACCCACCTGATCGCGGGCCGGTTCGCCGAGGCCGACGACGAGGCCCGCCAGGCCACGCTGCTCGCCCGCGCCGCCGGGGACCCGCTGCCCAGCTGCTGGGCGCCCAACGACCGCGGGATCATCGCCCTCTACGAGGGCCGCTACAAGGACGGCGAGCGCTACCTGCTGGAGGCCATCGCCAACTTCCGGGCCGACGACAACCACGTGGGCGAGGCCAGCGCCCTGTGCAACCTCTCCCGCATCCACGTGGAGCTGGGCCGGCTCACCAGCGCCATCGACCTCGCCCAGCAGGGCATCGCCATCTACGACCGGATGGGGCTCACCCTGCGCCTGGCCAACGGCCGCTACGCGCTGGGCATCGCCCTCACCCAGGCCGGCCGGACCACCGAGGCGCTCGTACAGCTGACGGCCGCGCTGGCGCTGTTCCACGACAACCGCCAGCCGCTGTGGGAGGGCATCACCCACTTCAGGCTGGCGGAGGTCCAGCTGTCGGCCGGCCGGGCCACGCTGGCGGCCGCGCACGCCGAACAGGCCGTGGCGCTGCGCGTGATGGGCGGCGAGTGGCGGCGGGCGTGCGTCCTGATGGTCCTGGGCCGGGCGCTGCGGCGGCTGGGGCAGCGGGACCGGGCGCGGGTGTGCTGGCGGGACGCGGAGGCGGTCTTCGCGCAGCTGGGCTCGTCCGAACTGGCCGAGGTACGGGCGCTGCTGGCGGCCGAGATCGCGGCCTGACCAGGCGCCGGCCGCCCCCGGCCGCCCGCTGAACGAGGCGTTCATCGTTCGTTTATCGTGTCGGGTCAAAGTAAGTACATCGACTCGTCACACCGGGGGGGGAAGCGGGTCGGCTGGACCGCCCGTTCGGCGGTCCGCGGGGGAATCGCCGAACGGGTCCAATCCATCTTCAGGAGTGCGTGATGACGACGAACGAGAACATCCTGCCGAACGACGGCGACCTCAAGCCGATGGACAACCACGCCACCGGCATCGAAATGAAGCCGCTGGACAACCACGCCACGGGCGAACCGCTCGCGGTGGCATCGGACGCGTCGGTCTCCTTGGCGGATGAGCAGATCGTGACGCTCGACAACCACGCGACGGGCACGCTGCCTTAACGGCGGCACACGACCACGGGGGAACCCACGGGGGGTACGGGGGTACCGGGGGACCCAACGGGGGGTACGGGGGACGGCGGCCGCGGTGGCCAGGAGGGGGACCACCGCGGCCGTCGCATACCCACGTCTGAATCAGCCCAGCCGGATGCGGGTGGCTCCGTACGCCCGCGGCTCAGCCCAGGCGGATCACCCCAGCCGGAGCAGCCGCTCCACGCCCCGCGCGGCCTCCAACAGCGCCGGTGCGAACCGCTCCAGCTCCTCCCGCGAGGTCAGGAACGTGACGGTGCTCAGGCTCACCCCGCCCACCGGCACCCCGTCCCGGTCGAAGACGGCCACGCCGAGGCAGCGGACGGAGGACTCGCTCTCCTCGTCGTCGACGGCGTAGCCGCGCTCCCGGACCCTCCGCAGTTCCTCCGCGAGGCGCGCCCGCTCGGTGAGCGTCCGCCGGGTCAGCGGGGGCATGCCGGTGGCGCCGACGATCCCCTCGGCCTCCTGCGGCGGGAGGTGGGCGAGGACGGCCTTGCCGACGGCGGTGGCGTGCAGGGGGACGCGCATGCCGACGCGCGAGGAGGTCCGGAAGGGCTGCTCGCTCTCCACCTTGCGGATGTACGTGAGCGCGTTGCCGCTGCGCAGTGCCAGGTGGACGGCCTGGCCGGTGCACTTCTGGAGGAACTCCAGCAGTTCGACGATGCCCTCGGGCCGGTCGGAGGAGATCTGGGAGGCGAGGGTGCGCAGGCGCAGGCCGATGCCGTAGCTGCCCTCGCCGTCGGTGACGGCGTAGCCCTGCTCGACGAGGGAGACCAGGATCCGGTAGGTGCTGGACTTGGGTACTCCGGAGGCCGCGGCCAGCTCGGCGAGCCGGTGGGGCCCGCCGGAGGCGGTCAGCGCCTCCGTGATCCGCAAGGTCTTCTCCAGTGCGCTGCCGGCCGCCGAGCTCCGGCCCACGCGCTGGAGCGGCACCTCGCTCCGTATGGCACTCGTCACGAAATCCCCAAGGGTCGGCAAAGCGTTTCATGGAAGCTTACGTCACGTGATGCCCGTTTTGCCCGGGGACGAAGGTCCCGAAATGCCCGCCGCGACCCCTCCCCGTCACTAGGCTGGCCGTGTGTTCACCTCCCAGGGCCCGACCCTCCGCGAACTGGCCGTGCAGGCCCTGTCCTCGATCGAGCGGGGCTACGACCTGCTGGCGCCCAAGTTCGACCGGACCCCGTTCCGGACCCCCGACCGGATGCTCGACGCGGTCGAGGAGACCCTCGCGGACCGCGAAGGCGCCTTCGGCGCCGGACTCGACGTGTGCTGCGGCACGGGCGCCGGCATCGGGATGCTGCGGCGGCTGTGCCGGGACCGGGTGACCGGGGTGGACCTGAGCGCCGGGATGCTGGCGGAGGCCGGCCGGGCCCACGCCGACGACCGGGTCGACTTCCTACGGGCCGACGCGCGGGCGCTCCCGGCCGCGCTCGGGGACTCGTACGACCTGGCGGTCAGCTTCGGCGCCTTCGGCCACTTCCTCCCGGCCGAGCGGCCGGACCTGTTCTCCGGGATCCACCGGTCCCTGCGCCCCGGCGGCGTCTTCGCCTTCCCCATCGGCGCCCCGATCCCGCCCGGCCACCCGGCCTGGTGGGCGGTGACGGGCTTCGACGCGGCGATGCGGGTGCGCAACGCCGTCTGGCGGCCGCCGTTCGTCATGTACTACCGGACCTTCCCGCTGGGCGGGGTCCGCACCGACCTGCGGACGGCCGGCTTCACGGTGGAGACCGTCCCGCTCCCCCACTTCGGCCACCGCCCGGACGGCACCCCCCGCTGGCGCCTGGTCCTGGCGCGGCGGGGCGAGGCGGGGCGCTGTGCTTCCATGCTCCGGTGAATCGAGAGAGTCCCGCCGCAGCGGCTCGGGGATGCGGCATCCGCCCTGTGGAGCGGTCGCGAGGGCGTGGGCATCGAGGACACCGCGGCAGCCGCGCTGTACGAGCGTCTGGGCTGGGAGTTGCTGGCCACGGTCGAGCACCGGTGGAGCCCCGACCGGACGGTCACCGTGCGCTGCTACGCGGCGGCGGCCGACCACCGGTAGTCGGCTACCGGTAGCGCGCCACGGCCAGGGCCCCGGCCACCGTGACCGGCGCGGCGGTGGCGGGCACGACCCACCACGGGACGCCCAGCAGCAGGGTGACGGTCGCGGCGGCCGCGCAGATCAGCATCGCCATCAGGGCCAGCGGCTTGGCGGCGGCGTGCCAGACGGAGAACCGGCTCCGGCGGTGCTCGGGCGGCCCCACGCCCAGCCCCACGGCCAGCCCGAGAGCCGCCATCAGCCCGGCGAAGGTGCCGAGCGCGGCCGTCACCTGGGCCTCGTCGCGAGGTGCGTCGCTGGTGCTCTGCCGCACACCTCCCTTCTCCAGGACCACGATCTCGCCCCGCCAGATGGTGACGGTCACGACGTCCCCCGACCGGAGCCGGCTGAGCAGCGGCCCCGGATCGCCGAACGACACCACCCGAGGCGTGATGGACCCATCGAACACGGTCGCCTGGTAGTTGGGGCTCTTACCGTTCTGGATGACCGTGCTCTGGACGGCGAACGGGACGGAAGCCAGACACTCCGCCCGCTCCTCGTCCATGTGCGTCCCGCCGTCGGCGCACGGCCGGGCCGCCGCGTAGTCCGCGTACCGCTGGACGTCGGCCGGCAGCCACGCGGTGAACACGAACCAGCAGCACACCGCCGCGACCAGCCCCAGCACGGTCGCCAGGACTCTCGACCGCCACCCCCCGGACCGCCGGCCCCCCGCCTCGGGCACCGCCGGTCTGCCGCTCCCCTGATATGACTTCCCCCGCACCCCCACCGGACTCCCCCGCCCCGCCGCATGAGGCGCCATGCCACCTCACTCCCCAGCTTCCGCCAGCCGCGGCCGAGCGGGCGATCGCGAGGTCCGGCAACTGTGGGCGGGTCCTCGCTTCCGGGTTCCGGCAGGTTCCGGCAGGTTTCAGCGTGCCCGGAGTTCGCGTTTGAGGATCTTGCCGCTCGCGTTGCGCGGGAGTTCGGTGACGAACTCCACCTCTCGCGGGACCTTGTAGTTGGCCATCTCGCGGCGGGACCACGCGATCAGGTCGTCGGCCGTGAGGACCGCGCCGGGCCGGCGGACCGCGTAGGCCTTGCCGACCTCGCCGAGGCGGGCGTCCGGGATGCCCACGACCGCGATGTCGGCGATGTCCGGGTGGAGGCCGATGAGTTGCTCGATCTCGGCGGGGTAGGCGTTGAAGCCGCCGACGATGAACATGTCCTTGATCCGGTCGGTGATGCGCAGGTTCCCGGCGGGGTCGAGGACCCCGACGTCGCCCGTGCGGAGCCAGCCCTCGGGGGTGATGGTCTCGGCGGTCTCGGCCTCGTCCTCGAAGTAGCCCTGCATGACGTTGTAGCCGCGCACCCACACCTCGCCGGCCCGGCCCGTGGGCAGGGCTTCTCCGTCGGTCCCGGCGATGCGGAGCTCCGTGCCGGGGATGGCCCGCCCGGAGGTGGCCGAGATGACCTCCGCCGGGTCGCCGCGGCGGCACATGGTGACGACCCCGCTGGCCTCGGAGAGCCCGTACGCGGTGAGCACGGTCGAGATGTGGAGCTCGCTGCGGAGGCGCTCGACGAGCTGGAGCGGGACCACGGCGGCGCCGGTGACGACCAGGCGCAGGGCGGAGAGGTCGTGGTGGTCGCGCTGGGGGTGGTCCAGGAGGGACTGGTGGAGGGTGGGCGGGCCGGGGAGTACGGAGATCCGCTCGGCGGCGACGTTGGCGAGGACGGTGTCGACGTTGAAGACGGGCTGGGGGACCATCGTGGCCCCGCGCATCAGGCAGGCGATGATGCCGGCCTTGTAGCCGAAGGTGTGGAAGAAGGGGTTCACGATCAGGTAGCGGTCGCCCTCGCGCAGTCCGGCGAGCTCGCTCCACACGTCGTAGCAGCGCAGGGACTGGGCGTGGGTGATCACGGCGCCCTTGGGGCTGCCGGTGGTGCCCGAGGTGAAGATGATGTCCGAGGGGGCGGACGCGGGGACGGCCTCGACGCGGGCGCTGACCGCCTCGGCCGGTACGGAGTCCCCGCCGGTCAGGAACTCCTTCCAGGTGCGGAAGGAGTCCGGGGCGTCGTCGGACAGGACGACGACCTGCTCCAGGTGGGGCAGGCCGGGCAGCGGCCCGGAGCCGGGTCCTTCGGCGGCGGCGCGGCGCAGGGAGGCGACGTAGGAGGTGCCGAGGAAGGTGCCGGTGACGAAGAGGAGCCGGGCGCGGCTGCGCTGGAGGACGTACGCGGCTTCGGCGCCCTTGAAACGCGTGTTGAGGGGGACGAGCACGGCCCCCGCGGAGACCGCGCCGAGGGCGGAGACGATCCATTCGAGGGTGTTGGGCGCCCAGACGGCGACCCGGTCCCCCGGTTCGATCCCGGCGGCCATGCAGGCGGCGGCGGCCCGCTCGACGCGCTCGCCGAGCTGCGCGTAGTCGATCCGGACGCGGCCGTCGACCACGGCTTCGCGGGTGGCGTAGCGGACGGCGGCATCGCGTACGAGACCGCCGATGCTGGTCCACGAAGGCGCGCCCCGGCCGCCTCCGCCCGACTCCGCGTCCATGCCGCTCACGCCCTCGACCTCGACCTCACCCATCGCCCGCCCCTCCCTGCAACACCAGTAGCTGACTATCCGTCAGATTAGCTGTAGCCTTCGCGGCTGTCAGTACTGGTGCACCCCGGAGGTGGCGATGGCGGCAACGCTCAAGGACGCTACGGCGATAGTCGGCATCGGGCAGACCGCCTTTGCCAAACAACTGCCGCAGTCCGAAAAGGAATTGGCCTGCCGGGCCATACTCGCGGCGCTTGCCGACGCGGGCATAGACCCGTCCGAGGTCGACGCCTTCTCCTCGTACACGATGGAGGAGACCGACGAGGTCGAGGTCGCCAAAGCCATCGGCGCGGGCGACGTCACCTTCTTCTCCAAGATCGGCTACGGCGGCGGCGGCTCCTGCGCCACCGTCGGCCACCTGGCCGCGGCCGTCGCCACCGGGCAGGCGAGCGTCGGCGTCGCCTGGCGCTCCCGCAAGCGCGGCTCCGGCCCCCGCCCGTGGAAGAACACGGCCGTCCAGCTCCCCACCCCCGGCCAGTGGACGCGCCCCTTCGGGCTGCTGCGCCCCGCCGACGAGATCGGGATGCTGGCCCGCCGCTACATGCACGAGTACGGGGCCACCCGCGACCACCTCTTCAACGTCGCGATGGCCTGCCGCAACCGGGCCAACGAGAACCCGGCCGCGATGATGTACGACCGGCCGCTGACCCGCGAGATGTACATGACCTCGCGCATGATCAGCGACCCGCTCTGCCTCTTCGACAACTGCCTGGAGACGGACGGGGCGCTGGCCTGCGTCATCGTCAGCGCCGAGCGCGCCCGCGACTGCCGCCAGAAGCCCGTGTACGTCCACTCCGTCGCCCAGGGCCTGCCCTCCCAGCACCACGGCATGGTCAACTACTGGAACGACGACCCGCTGTCGGGGCCCGCGTGGACCGCCGCCCGGCACCTCTGGAAGCAGGCCGACTTCGGGCCGCAGGACGTGGACGTCGCCCAGATCTACGACGCCTTCACCCCCCTGATCCCGCTCTCCCTGGAGGGCTACGGCTTCTGCGGGCGCGGCGAGGGCGCCGCCTTCACCGAGGGCGGAGCCCTGGAGATGGGCGGCCGGCTGCCCATCAACACGGGCGGCGGCGGCCTCAGCGAGGCCTACGTCCACGGCTTCAACCTGATCAACGAGGGGGTCAAGCAGCTGCGCGGCATCTCCACCGCCCAGGTGCCCGACGCCTCGACCTGCCTGGTGACGGCGGGCGAGGGCGTCCCGACGTCCGCGATCCTGCTGCGAGCCTGAGGAGCGAGCCACCATGACGACGACCCCGGCCACCACGGCCACCCCCACGGCCCCGGCCGCCCCGGCCACCGCCGACGAACTGCTCCTCCCCGTCCCCGACGAGGACGGAGCCCCCTTCTGGGAGTACGCCGCCCAGGGCGAACTCCGCATCCAGGCCTGCGCCGAGCCCGCCTGCGGCAAGCTCCGCTTCCCGCCCCGCCCCTGCTGCCCGCACTGCCGGTCCTTCGACTCCGAGTGGCTCCCGGTGAGCGGCCGGGGCCGGATCTGGTCGTACGTGCGGCCGCACCCGCCGCTGCTTCCCGCGTACGCCGCGCAGGCCCCGTACAACGTGATCCTCGTGGAGCTCGTCGACGCCCCCCACATCCGGCTCGTCGGGAACCTCGTGACCTCGGCCGACGCCCCGCTGGACTCCGTGGACCCGGCGCGGCTGCGCATCGGGGCGCGGGTCCAGGTGGTGTTCACCGAGACGGGCGGGGTGTCCGTGCCGCGCTGGGTGCTGGAGAAGTCATGACCCTGCGGGTGGAGCGGTCCATCGACGGCGCCACCGGGGTCGCGGTCGTCACCCTCGACCGGGAGCGCAAGCACAACGCGATCGATCTGGAGACCGCCGCAGAACTGGCGGCGGTGTGGCGGGAGTTCCGCTACGAGGACGAGGTACGGGCGATCGTGCTCACGGGCGCCGGGCGGGCGGCCTTCTGCACGGGCATCGACCGGAGCGTCTCGGTGCCGCAGCCGTCCTCCCCGTACTCGGTGGACGACCCGCTCGTCGCCATCGGCCCGAAGGCGAACGACCTGTGGAAACCGGTGGTCGCCGCCGTCAACGGCATGGCGTGCGGCGGGGCGTTCTACCTGCTGGGCGAGTCGGAGTTCATCATCTCCTCGGACTCCGCGACGTACTTCGACCCGCACACCAGCTACGGCATGGTCAGCGCCTACGAGGCCGTCTACATGGCCCAGCGCATGCCCTTCGGCGAGGCCGCCCGGATGTCCCTGATGGGCACGGCGGAACGGCTCTCCGCGCGGCGGGCGTACGAGATCGGGCTGGTCTCGGAGCTCGCCGAGCCGGACGCCCTCCTCCCGACGGCCCTGCGCGCGGCCGAGACCCTGGCCGGCTTCCCGACGGAGGCCGTGCAGGGCACGGTCCGCGCCCTGTGGTCGGCGAAGCAGGCGGCCCTGCACCAGGCCCTGTCCCAGGCCCCGGGGCTGATCACGCTGGGGAACCTGAGCCCGGAGCGGCAGGCGGAGCTGTTCGCGGGGCGCCGGGGGACGGCGGCGGAGCCGCGGGTGCGGTGAGTTCCCGTAGGGGCGGGTGGACGGGCCGCCCGCCCGCGCCCTGGCGAGCGGCCCGGGCTCGCAGCGGCCCTAGCCGCGGGTGGGCACGGCCGTCGGGGTCGGGGATGGGGTGGCGGTCGGCGTCGCGGTGCTGCCGCCGCTGCCGCCGCCGGTAGTACCGCCGGTGCTGCCGTAGTTCGTCCGCGTGGTGCGGTTGCCGTCCGACTTCGAGCTGGAACAACCGCCCCCGCCACCGCTGTTGCTCTTACCGTGGCCACCACCCGAAGACGAGAACCCGGTCAGCGCGAGCACCGCGCCCGCCAGTACCGCCGTGAACCGGACCCGCCGCGCCGTGACGCGCATGGCCACTCCCTCCCCTGGAACAACTGCGGCACGTTATCAGGGCTGCATCAGGACGCCGTAGCGGGCGAGGAACACCTCGACTCCCCCGGCCACGACGGCCCGCAATCCCGCCTCCGTGGGCACGTGGCCGGGGTCGAAGGTCTGGGTGAGCTGCGGCACCGACACGGTCAGCGCGACGAGCTGCCGTACGGCGAGTTCCACGTCCGGCACGAGGAGCGCTCCGCGCGCCCCGAGCGCCTCGACGGCCGCCGCGAGCGGGGTGTCGATGGCCGCGCGGCTGCGCTCGTACCAGAGCCGGCCGAGCTGCGGAAAGCGCTCGGCCTCGCCGATGACGAGGCGGCGCAGCGACATCAGCTCGGCGGAGACCAGCCGGCGCGCCCAGCGGTACTGCACCTCCACCAGGGCTGCGCGCAGGTCGGGGGCGGCGACGAGGGTCGCGGGGCAGGGTTCCAGCTCGGCGTAGGCAGCCCCGAGCACCCCGCCGACGACCTCCAGGAAGAGCCGCTCCTTGCTGCCGAAGTGCTTGTACACGGTGGGCTTGGAGACGCACGCGCGGGCGGCGATGGCGTCCACGGAGGCGGCGCAGTAGCCGCCGACGAGGAACTCGGCGTAGGCGGCGTCGGCGATGGCGCGCCGCTTGGGAGGGGCCGGAGTGGGGGCCGGGGTGGGGGCCGGGGTGGACATGCGGACCACCCTATCCCGCAACTAAACCAAACGGTGTAGTTGCGGAGACTGAACTACACGGTTTAGTGTGATGCCTGTCGGAAGCCGCACCGGGCGGCGGCCGGCACCACGTCCCGAGGGGGGACCCCATGTCTGCGGAAACCGCTAACTTCAAGATCCTGGCCATCTCCGGCAGCCTCCGCGCCGACTCGCACAACACCGCCCTGCTGCACGCCGCCCGCAAGCACCAGCCCGGCGGGCTCGACATCGAGATCTACGAGGGCCTGCGCGAGATCCCGCCCTACGACCAGGACCTCGACAACCCGCAGGACCGCCCGGCCGCCGTCACCGAACTGCGCCGGCTCATCACCGAGGCCGACGGCCTGCTGATCGCCACCCCGGAGTTCAACTACTCCATCCCCGGCACCCTCAAGAACGCCATCGACTGGGTCAGCACCGACTGGACCAAGCAGGAGGGCCTGCCGCTGCACCGCAAGCCCGTCGCGATCCTGGGCGCCGCCCCGACCAACTTCGGCACGGTCCGTGCGCAGCTGGCGCTGCGCCAGGTGTTCGTGTGGACGGACAGCGACGTGGTCGTCAAGCCCGAGGTGCAGGTGTTCCGCTCCTACGAGCGCTTCGACGAGAACGGAAACCTGACCGACGAGACCACCATCGGCCTGGTGCGGGACCTGCTCGGCGCGCTCAAGGCGAAGGCCGAGGTGGCGGCACGATGACCGGCCCGCTGACCGGCCCGACGACCGGAACCGTCGCGACGGCCACGCCGCCGGTTACGGGGGTACCGGCGGCGGCCCTGACGGCGGCCGTCACCCTCCGGGCCCTCCCGGGCCAGGAGGCGGCGGTCCGGGCCCTGGCCCTCGCCATGGTCGCCCCGACCCGGGCGGAGCCGGGCAACATCTCCTACGGCGCGTACGAGGACCCGGCCACCCCGGGTGCCTGGGTGATCCTGGAGGAGTGGGCGGACGAGCCGTCCTGGCGGGCCCACCTGGCCTCCCCGCACCTCGCCCACGCGCTGTCCCACACGGCGTCGCTCCTGGCCGGGCCGCCGGTGGAGCGGGTGTTCCGCGCCTGACGTGCGGGCTCCGGGGGCTGGGCGTAGCGTCGGGATCCAGATTCAGATCGAGATCCCGATCAAGACCCACTCCCCCGGAGGGCCGGGCATGATCCGCAACGCACTCGGTTCGCTGATGGGTCTGGTCGGGGCGACGGTCGCCGTCTGGAGCCCCTTCCGCGCTTGGTACGACGGCCGCCACGGACGCGACTACCGCGTCCAGGAGCTCTTCACCGCCGCCGGGATCACCGACGCCAAGGCCGATCTGCTGGGCTCGCTCCTGCTGCCGTTCGCCTTCGCCGCCCTGCTCACCATCGGCGCGGTCCTGCTGCGCTCGCGGCTGCTCATGGCCCTCGCCGGGATCGTCGTCCTCGGCTTCGCCGTGCTCTGGATGGTCCGCCAGGGCCAGGCCGCGGGCAGCCTCTCGGTCGGCGGCGACGGCCTCGGCCTCGGAGACGGCCTCGCGAGCGCCTTCGGCGCGGGTGCGCTCATCCTGCTGGCGGCGGTCGTCATGAGCGGCCGCCCCCGCCGCCGGGACCGCGACCGGGACCGGGACCGCGACCTCGTCGCCGGCCCACAGGATCCGGCCACCGCCGCCTGGCCCCCGGCCCCGCCGCAGGACCACTCGTAACACCACCACCCGGAACACCACCCGCAGGACCGGATCACCCGGCCGGACGGGACGGAACGGATGATTCCGACCTCCCCGAAATCCGCCATTGCCGCAGGTCAGCAGCGCCCCTACGATGAGCGCCGTCAGCTCCGCCCCTGCCCTGCGAGGACCGGCCGTGAACCAGAAGTCTGCCCAGCGCTGCATGGAAGTCGCCGGCCCGCTCTTCGCCCCGGGCGAGGTCGCCGAGCTGATCGAGGTGGTGCAGATAGGCAAGGTTTCGGCCAAGCGGCAGCTGGCCGCCACGGTGGCCGTCGGCATCGCCTCGGGCGGCACGGTACTGGTCGCGCTGAAGCCGAAGGCCTACTTCCTGGTGCTGACCGATCAGCGGCTGTTCCTCATCGACAACAACAACGGCCGGCCGGGCAAGCACGTCGTGTCGGCCGTCCCCAGGACGCACATCAGCGCCGGGCCGCTCCGCAAGCACTTCCTCACGGTGTCGATGGAAGTCCGGATGACGGCGCCCACACCCTGGCGCTTCAGCTGGGGCCGCGTCCAGTCGGACATGGCCAGGCGGGTCGCGGCGGCCCTCGGCGCCCCCGGCCCGGCGATCCCGGCCCAGGCGTGACGTCCCGGCGATGACGCCACGGACGTGACGGCGGCCCCGGCCCCCGGGAAGGGGGCGGGGCCGGCCGACCGGTGAAGGTGGAGGTGTGGATCAGGCCTCGACGACGCCGGAAGCGGCGATCTCGATCTTGGCGCGGGTGGCGCCGGACTGGCTGCCCAGGGACTCGATCTTCTGGACCAGGTCCGTGCCCTCGACGACCTCGCCGAAGACGACGTGCTTGCCGTCGAGCCACGGGGTCAGGACGGTGGTGATGAAGAACTGCGAGCCGTTGGTGTTGCGGCCGGCGTTCGCCATCGACAGCAGGAACGGGCGGTCGTGCTTCAGCTGGAAGTTCTCGTCGGCGAACTTCTCGCCGTAGATGCTCTTGCCACCCGTGCCGTTGTGGTTGGTGAAGTCACCGCCCTGCAGCATGAACTGCGGGATGACGCGGTGGAAGCCGGAGCCGGCGTAGCCGAAGCCGTTCTGGCCGGTGGCCAGCTGGCGGAAGTTGTCGGCGGTCTTCGGGACGACCTCGTCGAAGAGGTTGAAGACGATGCGGCCGGCGGGCTCGCCGTCGATGGTGATGTCGAAGAATACGTTGCTCATGGGGTCCATCCTGTCACTCCCGGTACGGTGCGCGACCCGGAGGGGCCCTGACACGACCCCTCCGCAGCTCAACCGGCCGTACGGGTGCCCGTGCCCTTGGCGGCGTCCAGGGCGTAGACGCAGCGGTCCTTGCTGCACGCGTAGACCACTCCCGCCTCCGCCACCGGGGCTCCGGTGATCTCCCCGCCGGTGGCCAGCTTCCAGCGGAGCTGGCCGCCCGCCGCGTCCAGGGTGTACAGGCAGTGGTCGGCGGAGCCGAAGTGGACCCGGCCGTCCGCGACCGCCGGGGCGCCGGTGATCTCGCCGCCCGCCGCGAACCGCCACTTCGGGGTGCCGGTGACCGCGTCGAGCGTGTACAGGGCGCTGCCCGCACCCAGGTGGACGTTGCCCGCGGCGACCAGGACCGGGTCGGCCGACTGGCGGGGCTCGGTGGCGATGCGCCAGCGGTCGGTGCCGGTGGCCGCGTCGAGGGCGTAGACGGTGCCCAGGTAGTCGGCGAGGTAGACGCCGCCGCCCGTGACCGCCGCGCCGGGGGCGAAGGCCGGGGGCGCCAGGAAGACGGCGGGGGCCTCGAAGTGCCAGCGGACCCGGCCCGAGGCCCGGTCGATGGACAGGACGCGGGTGCCGGCGGCCACGTAGACGTTGCCGTCGGGCGCCGGGGTGACCCGTACGGGCACGTTCCCGCAGGAGCCCGCGTCCCCGATCGGGTAGGACCAGGATTCGCGGCCGGAGCGGGCGTCCAGGGCGCGCAGCCGGGCGTCCTGCCACACGTAGACCGTGCCGTCGTGGAGGACGGGGGCCGCCTCGGTGGTCTCGAAGTCGCTCTGCGCGCCCGTGAGTTCCCACAGCTTCTGCCCGCTGGACGCCTCCCAGGCCTGTACGCCGCCCCCGCGCGTGGCGGTGACGACGGTGCCCCGGTCGGCGCGCAGCGCGTACACCCAGGCGTCGGTGGACAGCCGCCACCGCTCGGAGCCGTCGACGGCGTCGAGCGCGTAGAGGGAGGGGCCGTCGGAGGCGTGGATGCGGCCGTCGGCGACGGCCATGGACCAGGCGACGTCACGGGTCTTGAACTGGCGGCGGCCGCTGGCCACGTCCAGGGCGTGGACCTCGAAGGAGGTGACGTAGAGCAGCTCGCCCGCGACGGTCGGGGTGCCCCAGACCTCGTTCGACATGCGGAACCGCCAGGGCCGCCAGCGGCCGCTGTCCGGGGCCGGTCCGGGACCGGGTACCGAAGCCGAAGCGGATCCCGCGGACCCCGCCGACGACGGCAGGGCCGGCACCGGCGCCGGGCCGGCCACCGAGCCGCCGCCCGGCGGGCGGATCCAGCCGGTCGCCGAGTCCGCGGCGGCGGCGTGGGCGGCGGGCGCGGAGACGGAGGCGTGGGGGCCGGGGCCGATCGGCACCGGGGAACCTCCGAGGCGGACGGACTCGCCGGGGGCCGCCATCGGGGGGTGCTCGGGCCGCTGCGGGAGGGCCTGGCCGGTCCGCGGGTCCGTCCAGGCGTCCAGGCCGCCGCGCTGGCGGCGGTGCGTGACGGGCCCGGCGGCGGGGCCGGCGGCGGGCGCGAAGGCGGGGGCCTGGGCGGGGCCCGGCACCACCGGTGCGGAGGAGACCGCGGAGGATGCCGCGGACGCCGCCGAAGCGGCTGCCGCTGCCGCCGCCGCGGCGGCCGCGGCGTTGCGGTGGCCCGCCCGGCGGGCCTCGATCATCGCGACGGCCCGCGGGGGCAGCCACGCCGAGGCGGTGCCGCTCTCGTCGCCGCCCTCGAAGAGGTGCGGGGCCAGCTGCGCCTGGAGGTCGGCCGGGGTGGGCCGCAGGGTCGCGTCCATCTGCATGCAGGACTCGATGAGCGGGCGCAGCTCTTCGGGCAGCCCCTCCAGGTTGGGGCCCTCGCGCAGCAGCATGAACACCGTCTCCACCGGGTTCGCCCCGTGGTACGGCGGGTGCCCGGTGGCGGCGAAGACCAGCGTCGAGCCGAGCGAGAAGACGTCGCTGGCGCCCTTGACGCTGCGCGAGTCCTTGGCCTGCTCGGGCGACATGTAGGCGGGGGTGCCGACGGCGACGTTCGTCATGGTCAGGCGGGTGTTGGAGACCCCGCTGGCGATGCCGAAGTCGATCACGCGCGGCCCGTCCTCGACCACCAGCACGTTGGACGGCTTCAGGTCGCGGTGGACCAGCCCCGCCCCGTGGATGGACTGGAGCGCCTCGGCGATGCCGGCCGCGAGCCACCGTACGGCCTGGGCGGGCATGGGCCCGCACTCGTGGATGATCTCCTCCAGCGAGGGCGCCGGTACGTACGCGGTCGCCAGCCACGGCACCGCCGCGCGCGGGTCTGCGTCGACCACGGCCGCGGTGTAGAAGCCGGATACGGCGCGGGCGGCCTCCACCTCGCGGGTGAAGCGCACGCGGAACAGCTGGTCCTCGGCGAGCTCGGTGCGCACCGTCTTGATCGCGACCCGCCGTCCGGACGCCGACCGGGCGAGATAGACCAGCCCCATGCCGCCGGCGCCGAGCCGTCCCAGCACCTCGAAGGGGCCGATCCGTCTCGGGTCGTGCTGCGTCAGCTGCTCCACCACTCGCCTCCACACCCATCCCCGTACGGGTTCCCTCCCGGGCCCCCGCTCCTACAACAAACACACGCCCCGATTCTGTCAGGCCCGAGCCTGGTCCGGCCCCGGGTACGGGCGCGGGTTCCCCTACGGGGCGCGGTACGGGGCGCGTACGGGGCTGCGCGCGCCGCCCGCGCCGCCGAGCCGCATCGGGGAGAGCGCCTACGCCCCCGGCCGGGTCCGCGGCTCCGACAGCAGGCCGAAGACCGCCCCCTGGTTGTCCGCGACGACCGCGATCCGCCCGTACGGGGTGTCGAAGGGATCCGCGGTGACCCGGCCGCCCAGCCGCTGGACCATGGCGACGGACTGGTCGCAGTCGGGGACGGCGAAGTACGCGAGGAAGTGCGCGGGCATGGCGGCGGGGAAGGCGTCGCTGATGAGGCTGCGGCCCAGCACCGCACCGGCCGGGCCGGCCGGGCTGCCGGGCGGGGACCAGACGCGGTAGTCGGAGCCGCCGGACCCGCCTCCCCCGTCCCCGTCCTCGTCCTGCGGGACGTAGCCGAAGACCTTGGCGTAGAAGGCGTCCACGGCGTCGCGGGCGCGGGTGTAGACCTCGGTCCAGCAGTACGTGTACGGCTCCCGCTGGGCCTCGAAACCGTGGTGGGTGCCGGGCTGCCACAGCCCGAAGACGGCCCCGCCGGGGTCGGCGGCCATCGCGGCGGTCCCGTAGGGCCCGACCGGCATCGGGTCCATCACCATCTGGCCGCCGGCGGCGCGGATGCGCTGCGCGCAGGCGTACGCGTCGGTCGTGTAGAGGTAGACCCCCCAGACGGTCGGCATCCGGCCGTCGGGCTTGGGCGCGAGGGCGGCGACGTTGCGGCCGCGGCTGTAGGCCTGGGTGTAGTGGCCGTACTCGGCTCCCGCGCTGTCGGCGAAGGTCCACCCGAAGAGCTCACCGTAGAAGCGTTTGCCGGCTTCGACGTCCGGCAGGGAGGCATCGACCCAGCACGGTGCGCCTTCCGCGAATGCGGCCATGAGACCGGTTCCTTCCGTTGTGCGAGGGTGTGTACCCTCCGCCGTACTCGCCCAGCCATGTCCTCCGGATCATGATGTGCCCGAAAACTTGTCCACAGCCTGTTGATAAGACTATTCGGGGGATACGACCCGAAGCCGGACGCCGCGCCCGGTGGGCCCGACCGGCCGAAATCCACCGCGGGGCCGGGGCATGACGGGCGTACGCCCAGGCCAGGTGCCCCGTAACCCCATTTGCAGGCGGCCGAATCGCGCGCCGATCACCCCTCGGTAAGCTGACGGCATGACAGGACAAGTACGTACCGTCGACGGCCGCGTTGCCGGCCGGCGCGGTCAGGCGACGAGGCAGAAGCTGCTCGACTGCCTCAGCGAGATGCTCAGCTCCTCGCCGTACCGCGACGTCAAGGTGATCGACGTCGCCCGCAAGGCCGGTACCTCCCCCGCGACCTTCTACCAGTACTTCCCGGACGTCGAGGGCGCCGTCCTGGAGATCGCCGAGCGCATGGCCAACGAGGGTGCGCAGCTCACCTCGTTGGTCGAGGGCCGGGCGTGGGTCGGCAAGGCGGGCTGGGCGGCGGCCGAGGAACTCGTCGAGGGGTTCCTGGACTTCTGGCGGCGCAACGACGCGATCCTGCGGGTCGTCGACCTGGGCGCGGCCGAGGGCGACAAGCGGTTCTACAAGATCCGCATGAAGATCCTCAACTCCGTCACCAACTCCCTCACGGAGTCGATGAAGGAGCTCCAGGCCAAGGGCAAGGTCGACAAGGACGTCAGCCCGGCCGCGATGGCCGGTTCACTGGTGGCCATGCTGGCCGCGGTCGCCTCGCACCAGAAGGGTTTCCAGACCTGGGGCGTCAAGCAGGCCGAACTGAAGCCGAACCTGGCCCTCCTGGTCCACCTCGGCATCACGGGCAAGAAGCCGACGAAGTGAACGGCGGACCCTGAACCACAGGGCCCGCCGTTCCACCGCTTCACCGGACCTCCGCCGCGATCAGCGACGCTCCAGGCGGAACAACCGGATCTCACGCTCGATGCGCGCCTGATAAGTCGCGTACGGCGGCCAGAACTTGAGCGCCGCCCGCCATGCCGCCTCGCGCTCCTCACCCGCCAGCAGGCGGGCGCGTACGGCAATGTCCTGCCCCTTCCAGCTCACGTCCGCGTCCGGATTCTTGAGCAGGTTCCCGGTCCATGCCGGGTGTCCGGGGCGCCCGAAGTTCGAGCCGATCAGCAGCCAGCTCACGCCGTCCTGCTCGGGCATGCACGCGAGCGGGGTGACGCGCGGCTCGCCCGTCTTGGCTCCCTTGGCGGTGAGGATCACGCCGGGGAGCATCTGGGCGCTGAGGATGACCTTGCCGCGGGTCAGCTTGTGCACCGCCTTGTCCATGGCGGGGATGAAGTGCGGTGCGATCTTGGCGAACAGCATGGTCGAGGAGACCTTCTGCATCAGCTTGACGCCGACACCGGGAGTCGGAGTCGCGGGAGTCGCAGCCATCAGACGGCCACCTTCTTCTCTTCGTTCCGGAGGGCGGGGGCGAACAGTCCGGCGGCGTCCGCGGCGTGGGCGCGCAGCCGGTGGACGGGGCCGAAGAGCAGCTCGTCGGCGGCCGCCCGCTTGAAGTAGAGGTGGGCGTCGTGCTCCCAGGTGAAGCCGATGCCGCCGTGCAGCTGGATCGCCTCGCCCGCGGTGGTCCGCAGGGCCTCCAGGGCCTGCGCGAGGGCGAGTCCGCCCTGTGCCGGGTCCCAGGCGGCGTAGTAGGCGGCGGACCTGGCCGCCTGGACCTGTACGTAGAGGTCGGCGAGGCGGTGTTTGACCGCCTGGAACGAGCCGATGGCCCGGCCGAACTGCTCGCGCTGCTGTACGTACTCCACGGTGCGGGCCAGCGCCTGCCCGGCCGCGCCGACCGCCTCGGCGGCCAGCACGGTGGCGGCGCCGCGCCCGGCGGCGGCGAGCGCGGCGAGCACGTCGCCGTCCCCCGCCCCGGCGTTTCCCTCTCCCAGCAACTCGGCTTCGACGTCCCTCAGTTGGATCCGCCCCTGCGGGCGGGTCTCGTCGAGGGTGGTCTGGCGCGAGCGCACCAGCCCGGGCGCGTCCTCCCGTACGAGGAACAGCAGGGTGCGGCTGCGGGCGAACCCTCCCGCGTGGGCGGCGACCAGCAGCAGCGAGGCGCTGTGCCCGTCGAGCACCTGGGCCACCTCCCCGTACAGCCTCCAGCCGCCCTCCACCGCACGGGCCTGCACCCCGCCGGCCCGGCCGCCGCCGGCCCACTCGCCCCGGGCGTTGTCGCCCGTGAGCGC
The DNA here is from genome assembly GCF_042750105.1 of Streptomyces sp. NPDC059443. Taxonomy (NCBI): domain Bacteria; kingdom Bacillati; phylum Actinomycetota; class Actinomycetes; order Kitasatosporales; family Streptomycetaceae; genus Streptomyces; species Streptomyces sp. NPDC059443. Next base: position 60,156 of record NZ_JBHYVM010000032.1, read on the forward strand.
GAGGGCGGTGGCCAGGGCCGGGCCGGGTACGGCGAGGGTGGCGGTCAGCCCGCCGGCCGCGAGCGGCGGCAGCAGGGCGGAGCGCTGGGCGGCGTCGCCCAGGGCGGTGACCAGCGGCGCGGCGAGCACGGCGGTGGCCAGTAGCGGCGAGGGCAGCAGCACCCGCCCGGTCTCCTCGCAGGCCAGGGCCAGGTCGGCGGGGCCGCAGCCGACTCCCCCGTACTCCTCGGCCACGGCGATCCCCGGCAGCCCGAGCTGCCGGGCGAGCTGCTGCCACAGCTCGCGGTCGTATCCGTCGGCGGTGCGCACGGCGGCCTTGACCTCGTCCGGGCCACAGCGTTTGCCCAGGATCTCGCGCAGGGTACGGCGCATCTCGTCCTGCTCCGCGGTGAAGGCGGCATCCATCGTCGGGCTCCTCCCCGTATCTGACGGGCCGTCATGTTAGGTGCCGCCGGGACAGATGGACAGGGGGCGGGACGGTCGAAGCCCCTCTAGCATCTGACGGTACGTCAGTTGTACCGTCGAGCCATGCCTGGACCTCTCTCCGCCGCCGCATCCGCCACCGCCGCTCCCCGCCGCCGGGTCGCCGTCGTCGGCGTCGCCCTCTCCGACTGCGGGCGGGTCGACGGCCCGACCCCGTACGCGCTGCACGCGCAGGCCGCCCGCCGCGCCCTGGCCGACTCCGGCCTCGACCGCTCGGTCATCGACGGGGTCGCCTCGGCGGGCCTCGGGATCCTCGCCCCGGTCGAGGTCGCCGAGTACCTCGGCCTGCGCCCCACCTGGGTCGACTCCACCTCGGTCGGCGGCTCCACCTGGGAGGTCATGGCCGCGCACGCCGCCGACGCCATCGCGGCCGGCCACGCCAACGCGGTCCTCCTCGTCTACGGATCCACCGCGCGCGCCGACATCAAGGCCCGCCGCCGCACCTCGAACCTCTCCTTCGGGGCGCGGGGACCGCTGCAGTTCGAGGTGCCGTACGGGCACACGCTGGTCTCCAAGTACGCGATGGCCGCGCGCCGCCACATGCACGAGTACGGCACGACGCTGGAGCAGCTCGCCGAAGTGGCGGTCCAGGCACGGGCGAACGCCGCCACCAACCCGGACGCGATGTTCCGCGACCCCATCACGGTCGAGGACGTCCTGTCCTCCGGAATGATCGCGGACCCCTTCACGAAGCTGAACTGCTGCATCCGCTCGGACGGGGGCTGCGCGGTGCTGCTCGCCGCGGAGGACTACGTACCGGACACGGCGAAGGAGCCGGTCTGGATCCTGGGCTCGGGAACCTCCGTCTCCCACACCACGATGTCGGAGTGGGAGGACTTCACGGTCTCCCCGGCGGCGGTCTCCGGCCGCCGGGCCTTCGCCCGCGCCGGCCTCACCCCGGCGGACGTCGACCTGGCCGAGATCTACGACGCCTTCACCTACATGACCCTGGTGACCCTGGAAGACCTGGGCTTCTGCGCCAAGGGCGAAGGCGGCGCCTTCGTCGAGAAGGGCCGCCTCCTCCGGGACGGCGAACTCCCGGTCAACACCGACGGCGGCGGCCTGTCCGCCTGCCACCCGGGCATGCGCGGCCTGTTCCTGCTGGTCGAGGCCGTACGCCAGCTCCGCGGCGAGGCGGGCGCGGGCCAGGTCCGCAAACCCGGCGGCGCCCTCCCCCGCGTGGCCCTCGCCTCGGGCACCGGCGGCTGGTTCTGCTCCTCGGGCACGGTCATCCTGGGCCGCGACTGAGGGACCCGCCGCCGGAACCGACGGGCCCGGCGGGCCTAGTACTGCCAGCGGGGCTGCGTGCCGTCCAGACGGCAGTAGATCATCCGGCGGTTGGTGGCGTGGGTGGACTTCCCGAGGTCGGCCTTCCGGCAGAACTGGCCGGCGTTGTAGCAGTTCCCGGCGTTGGAGACGATCTCGCAGGTGCCGCTCGCGGGCTCTTCCGGGACCTCGGTGGCGACCGGCGTCGGCGGCTTCGCGGTGCTCCGGCTCGGGGCGGGGGCCGGCTTGGGATCGGCGGGCTTCGGAGTCGGAGTGGGAGTCGGAGCCGGGGTCAGCGTCGGGGTCGGAGTCGGGGTCGCGGTGGCCGACGGGCTCGGGGTGGGCGACGGACTCGGCGGCGCGGTGGTGGTCGCCGGTGAACTCGCCAGGACGGACGGGGCGGCCGGAGTTGCCGGGGAAGCACCGCTTCCCGCCACGGGTCCGCAGGCCACCGTGAGACCGGCCACCGCCAGGGCCACCACGGCTCTTCGTATGACGCCGATGTTGATGTCGTTGCTCTTCATTCCGTCACTCCCCACCCACGAAGTCCCCACAGAAAACGCACAGGGACCGCACAGCATAGGAACGGATCGCGCGTTTGGTGTTCGATTGGGGCATGACCACCACACCACCGGGCGATCCCGAAGGCTCCGGCCCTTCCGACGAGTTCCACGCGACGCTGCACTCGCTGCGCGTCTGGGACGGCCCGCTGCCCGTCTTCGACGCGGCCGCCGCGCCGGAGGAGCCGGTGGCGCTCTTCCGGGAGTGGTTCACGCACGCCGCGAGGGCGGGGCAGCCCGAGCCGCACACCATGAGCCTGGCGACGGTGGACGCGGACGGGTGGCCGGACGTGCGCACCCTGATGCTGCACGAAGCCGACGAGCGCGGCTGGCACTTCGCCTCGCACTCCACCAGCGCCAAGGGACGCCAGCTGGCCGGGCAGCCGGAGGCCGCACTGGGCTTCTACTGGCCCGCCGTGGCCCGCCAGATCCGCATCCGGGGCCGGGTCACCGCGTGCGACGCGGCGGAGAGCCGCGCGGACCTCGCGGTCCGCTCGCGCGGGGCGCTGGCGGCGGCGCTGACGGGCCGGCAGAGCGAGGTGCTGTCCTCCCCGGAGGAACTGGCCGTGGCCTCGGCGGCGGCCTGGGACCGCGCGGGCGCGGAGCCGGACGCCCCGGCCCCGACCTGGACCCGGTACGTCCTGTCCCCCACCGAGGTCGAGTTCTTCCAGGGCGACGCGGCCCGCCGCCACACCCGCCTGCGCTACGTCCGCACCCCGGGGTCCGGCTCCCCTTGGACCCGCCACCTGCTCTGGCCTTAGCCCGGGGCCGGGGCCCGGGCCCCGGCCGTTAGGGCCCGTCAGGAAAGGGCCACCCCGAACACCGCCACCCAGACCCCCTCCGCCGCTTCGCGGAAGGTCACCTCCAGGTCCATGCCCACCCGCAGGTCCGCCCCGTCCGCGCCCACGACCTCGGTCATCATCCGGGGGCCCTCCGCCAGATCCACCACCGCCGCCACGTACGGCGTCCGCTCCCCGAAGGGCGGCAGGTCGTTGCGGTGGATCACCGACCAGGTGTAGAGGGTGGCCCGGCCGCTCGCCGTCTCCCACGTCACCCGGTCCTCGCCCGCCCAGCAGGCCGGGCAGAACTCCCGCGGGTAGTGGTGCGCCTTCCCGCACTCCCCGCAGCGCCGCAGCAGGAGCCGGCCCTCCGCCGCCGCGTCCCAGTAGGGCCGGGTGAAGTCGTCGATCTCCGGCAAGTCGTAGCGCGCGCCGCCACCCGCGGTACCCGCAGTACCCGTACCCGTACCCGTACCCACAACAACAGCTCCTCTGCACCGCACCCGACGGGGCCCCGGGCGCGCACGCGCCGCCCGCCCCACACCTGACACTCCGTCAGTTCAGCGGATCGCGCCCCATCCCACAAGGCCCCCGTGATCGATCCGCAATCGATTCCCTCCTCGTCCGAGACCCACCGCCCCCGCACGGCGATACGCTCACACCTCATGCCCGGAGTCCCCACAGCACCCGACATGTCCACCCAGCCCCGCCCGGTCTACGTGATCGGCGCCGGCCCCGGCGGCCTCGCCGTCGCCGCCGCGCTGCGCGCCCGAGGGGTCCGCGTGGTGATCGTGGAGAAGTCCGAGTCGGTCGGCGCCTCCTGGCGGCGGCACTACGACCGGCTGCACCTGCACACCACGCGCCGCCTCTCCGCCCTGCCCGGCCTGGCCATGCCGCGCCGGTTCGGACGCTGGGTCGCGCGCGAGAACGTCGTGCGGTACCTGGAGAAGTACGCCGAGTTCCACGACCTGGAGCTCGTCACCGGGGTCGAGGTGACCCGCATAGAGCCCGCCGCCGCCGACGGGCCCGAAGGGACCGGCTGGACCCTGCACGCCAGTGGCGGCCGGGTCATGGCCGCCGGGGCCGTCGTGGTCGCCACCGGGTTCAACCACACGCCGGTGATTCCGGACTGGCCCGGCCGGGAGGCGTACGGGGGCGTGCTCGCGCACGCCGCCGACTACCGCAACCCCGCTCCCTACGCGGGCCGGGACGTCCTCGTCGTCGGCGTCGGCAACACCGGCGCCGAGATAGCCGTCGACCTCGCCGACGGCGGCGCCGCCCGGGTCCGGCTCGCCGTGCGCACGGCCCCGCACATCCTGCGCCGCTCCACCGCCGGCTGGCCCGCCCAGCGCACCGGGATCCTGGTACGGAGGCTCCCCGTCGGGCTCGTCGACCGGCTCGGTGCGATCGTCGGCAAGGCCTCGGTCCCGGACCTGTCCGCGTACGGGCTCCCGCGCCCCACCACCGGCCTGTACAGCAGGGTCAAGCAGGGCTCGATCCCGGTCCAGGACGTCGGCCTGGTCGATGCGGTCCGCGCCGGGCGGGTGGAACCCGTGGCCGCCGTCGAGTCCTTCGACGGCGACGGGGTGGTCCTCGCGGACGGCTCCCGCATCACCCCGGACGCGGTGATCGCCGCCACCGGCTACCGCCGCGCCCTGGAGGGCCTGGTCGGCGGCCTCGACGTACTGGACGACCGCGGCCGCCCCCGCACCCACGGCTCCCGGACGGCCCCGCACGCCCCGGGGCTCTACTTCACCGGTTTCACCAACCCCATCAGCGGCATGTTCCGCGAACTGGCCCTGGACGCCGAGAAGATCGCGAAGGCCGTGGCCCGCGACCTCCGCGCGTAGGCCCGGCGGGGCCCGGGGCCGGGGCCGGAGCCGGGCCCTGCCACCGTCACGCCCCGGCGGCCCGCCCCGGCCCGGCAGGGCGCGGTGCCCGGTGAAGCCGCTCCGCACATCCGCGACGCGGACGGCCGCCCGACCTCGGCCGGATTCTGGTCTGGACCGGGCCCCGGGGGATCTGAGACCGTTCCACACACCACCTCCACCACCTTTCCTGCGCATCCCTGTTCCTGACGGCACGTCAGTTCAGTAATCTGACTACACGTCAGTTATTGAGACCCTTCGAGATTCGTCGAGATTCATCGAGGTTCATCGAGCAGGAGGCGGGCGGAACGATGCTTGGATCTACTCACGGCACCCTCACCACCGACTTCCGCGCACGTGTCGAGGCCTGCGGGGAGAGCCCCAGGACGGCCGTCCACTCCACGACGGCCCCCTCCGCCGAGGACACGGTCGCGCTGGACGTCAGCGGTCGGCCCCTGCACGCCGACGCTCCCGACCTGGACCGGTTCTTCCGGCCCGAGTCCGTGGCCGTCATCGGGGCCTCGGACGCCGAAGGGCGGCCGAACACCGGGATCACCCGGCAGCTCATCGCCTGGGCGGAGCGCGTCGGAGCCCGGCTCCACCCCGTCCACCCCACCCGCGCCACCGTCTTCGGGCTGCCGTGCGTCGCCTCCGTGGCCGACCTGCCCGAGCAGGTGGACCTCGCCGTCCTCCTCATCGCCGACCCGCTCCCCGTGATCGAGCAACTGGCCGAGGCCAAGGTGAAGTTCGCCGTGGCCTTCGCCTCCGGCTTCGCCGAGACCGGTGACGAGGGCGCCGCCGCACAGGCCCGCCTCGGCGCGGCCGTCCGGCGCTCGGGGCTGCGTCTGCTCGGCCCGAACACGAACCTCAACGCCTTCGAGAAGTTCCGCGATGACCTCGACGGCCCGGCCATCGCCCTGATCACCCAGTCCGGGCACCAGGGCCGGCCCGTCTACACCCTCCAGGAGCTGGGCATCCGCCTCTCCCACTGGGCTCCGACCGGCAACGAGGCCGACCTCGAAACCTCCGACTTCATCTCCTACTTCGCCGAGCAGCCCGAGGTCGGCGCCATCGCCTGCTACGTGGAGGGCCTCAGGGACGGCCGCCAGTTCCTCCTGGCCGCCGACCGGGCGGCGCGCAACGGCGTACCCGTCGTCGCCGTCAAGGTCGGCCGCACCGAGACCGGCGCCCGGATGGCCGCCTCCCACACCGGGAAGCTGACCGGCGCGGACACCGTCGTCGACGCCGCCATGCGCCAGTTCGGCGTCATACGGGTGGACGGGCTCGACGAGCTCCAGGACACCGCCGCCCTCCTCGCGCGGGCCCGCAAGCCGCTCGCCGACGGGGTCGTCGTCTACTCCATCTCCGGCGGCACCGGCGCCCACTTCTCCGACCTGGCGACGGAGGCGGGCCTCACCCTCCCCACCCTCTCCCGGGCCAAGCAGGACGAGCTGCACCAGTGGATCCCGGAGTACCTGGGCGTCTCCAACCCCATCGACAACGGCGGCCACCCCGTCGGCGACTGGCGCGGCCGCAAGATCATCGACGCGATCCTCGCCGACCCCTCCGTAGGCGTCCTGATCTGCCCGATCACCGGCCCCTTCCCGCCCATGAGCGACAAGCTCGCGCAGGACCTGGTGGACGCGGCCGAGCAGACCGACAAGCTGATCTGCGTGATCTGGGGCTCCCCGGTCGGCACCGAAGAGGCCTACCGGACCACCCTCCTCGGGTCCTCCCGCGTCGCGACCTTCCGCACCTTCGGCAACTGCATCACCGCCGTCCGCGCCTACCTCGGCCACCACCGCTTCACCGCCGCCTACCGCTCCCCCTTCGAGGACGCCCCGCGCACCCTGTCCCCGTCCTTCCGCAAGGCCCAGGCGCTCATGCGCCCCGGCCAGCAGCTCAGCGAGCACTCGGCGAAGCAGCTCCTGCGGGCCTACGGGATCCGGGTGCCCCGGGAGCAGCTGGTGACGAGCGCGGCGGCCGCGGTCCGGGCGGCGGGCCTGGTCGGGTACCCGGTGGTCATGAAGGCCTCGGGCCCGCAGCTCGCGCACAAGACGGAGCTGGGCCTGGTCAAGATCGGCCTCACCTCGGCGAGCCAGATCCGCGACGCCTACCGGGAGCTGACCGACATCGCGCGCTACGAGAACGTCCCGCTGGACGGGATCCTCGTCTGCCAGATGGTGGAGCGCGGCGTCGAGATGGTCGTCGGGGTCACCCAGGACGACCTCTTCGGCCCGACGGTGACGGTGGGGCTGGGCGGTGTCCTGGTGGAGGTCCTCCACGACGCGGCGGTCCGGGTGCCGCCGTTCGGCGAGGACCAGGCGCGGGCCATGCTGAGGGAGCTGCGCGGGCATCCGCTGCTGGAGGGCGTACGGGGGGCACCCCCGGCCGACGTCGACGCGCTGGTGGAGGTCATCCTCCGGGTCCAGCGGATGGCGATGGAACTGGGCGACGAGCTCTCCGAGCTCGACATCAACCCCTTGATGGTCCTCCCGAGGGGCCAGGGCGCGGTCGCGCTGGACGCGCTGGCCATTTGTCACTGACCGGGCGGGTCGCCCCTGCCGGTACCGGTGCCCTGCCGGTGCCGGTGCCGGTGCCGGTGCCGCTGCCGGGGCCGGTGCCGCTGCCGGGGCCGGGGCCGCTGCCGGGGCCGGGGCCCGGTGCCAGGGCCGGGGCCGCTGCCGTGGCCAGGGCCGGTGCCGGTACCGGTGCCGGAGCCGGAGCCGGAGCCGGAGCCGCTGGCGGTACCGGTACCGGTACCGGTACCGGTGCCGGAGCCGCTGGCGGTACCGGTGCCGGAGCCGCTGGCGGTGCCAGGGCCGCTGCCGGGGCCCGGGGTGCCCGCTGCGCGGAGCCGTCCCCGCCCCACCCTTCCACCGTTCCCTGGGCTCCGCCCAGACCCGTCGGCTCCGGGCTCCGCCCGAACCCCTGGGGCTCCGCCCCCAGACCCCGCGCTTCAAACTCCCCCAGCTACCGCTGGGAGGTACCCCCGGGACGGACTGGGAGGGGTCCCGGGCTCCGCCCGGACCCCTGGGGCTCCGCCCCGGAACCCGCGCCTCAAGCTCCCCCAGCTACCGCTGGGACGGGCCCCCGGGCGGGGCTGGATTTGGCCGGCGCCAACCTGCACGCGCGCAGCGCATCTTTCGACCTCGCGGGCTGGTTGCCCGCAGGGCGCACATGCAGGCTGAGGCCGGCCGAATTCCAGCCCCGCCGGCGCTTGAGGCGATCTTTCAGCCTCGCCGGCGTTTGAGGCGACCCTTCAGCCTCGCCGGCGTTTGAGGCGCGGGGGTCCGGGGGCTGGTCCCCGGCGACGGCGCCGCGCACGGCCACGTACCCGTACCCAACCACCCCATCCCCGAACGGGAGTTCAACTCATGACCCGCACCCCCGAGGACGAAGTCCTCCACCGCTTCGACAACGGTGTCTCCTGGATCACCCTCAACCGCCCCGAGGCGATGAACGCCGTCACCTGGGACCAGCGCGAGCGCGTCATCGCCCTGCTCGCCGAGGCCTCCGCCGACCCCGCCGTGCGGGCGGTGGTCGTCACCGCCACCGGCAAGGGGTTCTGCGCCGGCGCGGATCTGCGCGGGGCGCCGGCCACCACGGAGCGGGTCGCCGGCGACGTGGCCCGCATGATCCGGCTCGGCGCGCAGCGCCTGATCACCGCCGTGCTCGACTGCGAGAAGCCGGTCATCGCCGCCGTCAACGGCACGGCCGCCGGCATCGGCGCCCACCTCGCCCTCGCCTGCGACCTCGTCATCGCCGCCGAACCGGCCCGTTTCATCGAGGTGTTCGTCCGCCGCGGCCTGGTCCCGGACGGCGGCGGCGCGTACCTGCTGCCCCGCCTGGTCGGCCCGCAGAAGGCGAAGGAGCTGATGTTCTTCGGCGACGCCGTCCCCGCGGCGGAGGCCGAACGCCTCGGGCTGGTCAACAAGGTGGTTCCGGCGGAGGCGCTGGAGGACACCGCCCGGGAGTGGGCCGAGCGGCTCGCGCAGGGCCCGACCCGGGCCATCGCGATGACGAAGCAGCTGGTCAACGCCTCCCTGGACGGCGGCCGGGCGACCGCGTTCGCCGCCGAGGCCACCGCCCAGGAGATCAACATGACCACGGCCGACGCGAACGAGGGCGTCGCGAGCTTCGTCGAGCGCCGCACCCCCAAGTACCTGGGCCGATAGCGGGGCCCTACTTCCGTTTCAGCACCACCGCATACCCCTCGTCCATGTCCCCGATGTAGACGAACAGTTCGGGTTCCGCCGCGGTCCCCCTGATCTCCCACCCCCGCTCCGCCTCCCCGCAGCCGGGGACGACGAGGGCCACGCCCGCCCGGTGGCGGCCGGCCGCCTTGGACACGTCGGCCGCCTCCCACGTCCCGGTCCCCTCGCAGGCGCCGGTGTCGCGCGGGGAGTCGTGCTGCACGGGCAGCCCCACCGCCTTGACCGAGCCGTCGTCGCCGAGCACCAGCCTGGTGCCTGCGCCGCTCCACTCCCCGACGAGGTCGGCCCGTTCCAGGACCGGCGGCCTGTCATCGGGAAACACCCACTCCAGGTAACCCCCGACACCGGCGGAGAGGACGAGCGGCAGCGCGAGCCCGGCCACGGCGGCCGTCGACTTCCGGATCGCGGCCCTCGGCCACGCCCACTTGCGCGCACACGCCGCCAGCATGACCGGGAGCACCCCGGCGGCCACGAGCCAGCCCCACGCGACGGCGTACGTGGCCGCGTACGGGGCTCCGAACAGCCAGGTCAGCGGTACGGCGTACACGGCGCAGAGCAGGAACAGGAGCAGGAACAGGAACAGGAACAGGGGCCCGCGCACCCGGCCCCGTACGCCCGCCGCGTTCGACAGCGCCATCACCGGCATGGTGAACAGGACCGTGTGCAGCCAGCCCACCACGTACACGACCGGCGGCGCGAAGACGCACGCGCAGAGCAGGCCCGCGAGGGCGCCGAAGACCTCCCCGTCGTAGTCGCGCGCGACGAGGTGGGTGATCCACGCCATCCCGGCGAGCAGGAACTGCGCCGCGGCGACCATTTCGGCGCCGGGTGCGACGGCGGTCCACTCGCGCAGCTTCCCGGGGGGTTCGGCCGGGGCCTCGGCCCTGCCCAGCCCGCCTTCCATCCGGCTCACCGGTCACCGCTTCCGCAGGATCCGCAGCACGCCGTCGTCGTCATCGCCGATCATGACGAACAGCTCCGGCCTCTCCGCCGTCCCCGCCACGGCCCACCTCAGCTCCGCGCGCTTGCAGTCGGGGACGGTGAGGGAGACCCCGGCCCGGTGGTCGCCGATCGCGGCCGTGTCCTTCCACGTACCGCTGCCGGTGCAGGAACCCGCGTCGCCGGTCGGCTGCTCCACGGGCAGCCCCTGCGCCGTCACCTCTCCGCCCGCGCCGAGCACCAGCCGGGTCCCGTCCTCGCCGGACCATTCGCCGACGAAGTCGGCCCGCACCAGGGCCGGCGGCCGGTATGCGGGTATCAGCCCCGTCGTGTAGCCCACGATGCCCCCGACGATGGTGAGCGGCACCGCGGCCCCCGTCACGATCAGCAGCCACTTGCGCACCTTCGCCTTCGGCCACTGCCGCATGCGCGCGCACACCGCCAGCCCGGCCGGGATCACCCCGACGATGGCGATCGCGCAGCACGTGATGACGTACGGGCCTCCGAGCGCCAAGGTCAGCGGCACCGCGTACGCGGCGGAGACCACCAACAGCGCCGGCAGGGCCCACCAGGGCGCCGGGACCCGGGTGCGTACCCCGATGGCGTTCGACAGCATCATCACCGGCACCGTGAACAGCCACGCTTGCAGCCATCCGTACAGGTACAGGACGGGCGGAGCGAACACGCCCACGCAGAGCAGCCCCAGCATGCCGCCCACGCCGCCGTTGCCCGTGTCGTAGTCGTCGTGCGTGCCGAGGGTGAGCGTCCAAAAGAGCCCGCCGAACAGGAACTGCGCCGCGAAGGCCACTTCGGCGCCGGGCGCGAGGGAGATCCAGCCGCCCGATGGGCTCGCCCATCGCGACCCCCCGGGGCTCACCTGCCCCGTTCTGCGCATGCGGTTCCACACGGCGAGCCCCCCGAGATTTACTGAACACGTTCAATTGACGCGAACCATACACCGCTCTTCCCATCTGACGCACCGTCAGCTTCAATCGGTCATGTGATGGGACACGCAGGGATGGCGGCCACCGTCGTCCGATACCTCAGGTCAGTCGGCTCCCCCACCTCCGCGTCCGCCGCGGAGCCCGGGGCCGAGTCCGTCGAGTCCGTCGAGGTGCTGCCGCGCCCCGACCTCCGGGCCGTGCGCGAGGACGAACGCGCGCCCGTCAGCCCCGCCGAATTCCGGGCCGTACTGGGGAACTTCGCCAGCGGGGTCACGATCATCACCGCACCGCCCGGCGAGGGCGAGGACGGTCCGGCAGGCTTCGCCTGCCAGTCCTTCGCCTCGCTCTCGCTCGACCCGCCGATGGTCACCTTCATGGTGGCCCGTACGTCGACCACCTGGCCCCGCATCGCGCGCGCCGGGGTGTTCTGCGTCAACATCCTCGGCGCCGAACAGGGCGAGCTGTGCCGGTCGTTCGCCGTCAGCGGCGCCGACAAGTTCGCCGGGGTGGCCCACACGCCCGCCCCCGCCACCGGATCGCCCCAGCTCGACGCCGTGCCCGCGTGGATCGACTGCCGGATCCACGCCGTGCACACGGGCGGGGACCACCTCATCGTCGTGGGCCGGGTCGAAGCCATGGGCGCGGCCGGCGAGGGCGACCCGCTCCTCTTCCACAAGGGCCGCTTCGGCCGCTTCACCGACTGACCCCGACCGACCCCGACAACCCGCCCCGCCCGCCGCTATCCTGCGGCTTCGAACGGGCGGGGGATCATGGCGAGAACGTACGTACCGGGGCGCAGCCGGTGGACCGGTGCCACGGGCTGGCTGATGGTGGCGAGCGCGCTCGGCGCGATCGTCTGCGCGCTCACCCCGCTGTCCAGGTACCCCCCGCTGACGGCCGCGCTGTCCCTCGCGGGCGCATCCGCCTTCTTCGCCTGCTGCTGGGTCGTGGCCTCGTACCGGGCCCGGACCGGACCGCTGGACGAGCCGTGGACACCCCGCCGCCGTCGCGGTGACCGCGTCCTGCCCTGGATCTTCGCCTTCGGCGTGCCGTTCGCGGTGGCCGCCGCCCTCATGGTGCTGTTCGCCGGCTTCAACACCCCGGCCCACCCCGAGGAGGGCGTGGCCGAAGACGCCGCCACGGGCCATCTCCGGCTGATGGTCGACCTCTTCGTACTGTTCTTCGTCGCGCCCTTCCTCGTGATCGCGGGCTCCATCGCCAAGATGTTGTTCATGGACGAGTCCGACCTGAGGGACCTGCGCCGCTTCCGGCCCGGCGTCCACCTGCCGGCCCTCGCCGTCCTGCTGGTCGGCCTCGTCCTGCTGCTGCCGGTCGCCCTCGGATTCCAGGTCCACGGCTACAGCCGCCTGCCCGCCCTCCTCGCGAGCCTGACGCCGGTGGTGGCGCTGGCCTGGGTGGCCCGGAAGAGCTGACGCGGCCGGCAGCCGGGCCGCCGCGGCCGACGGCCGGGCCCGCCGCGCCCGACGGCCGGGCCGCTCCGGGGTCAGAAGGTGAGGACCCCCCGCGCCACCCGTCCGTGGTGCGCGTCGTCCACGGCCTTGGCGAAGTCCTCGACCGGGTAGGTCTCCGTCACCAGCTCGTCCAGCAGCAGCCGGCCCTGCCGGTAGAGCTCCGCGTAGAGGGCGATGTCCCGCTGCGGGCGCGAGGACCCGTACCGGCAGCCCATGATCGTCTTGTCCAGGTACATGGACGAGACCTGGAACGAGGCCTCCTCCTTGAAGCCGGGCACGCCGAGCAGGATCGCCTGTCCGTGCCGGTCCAGCAGGTCGATGGCCTGGCGGATCAGCTTGACGCTGCCCACGCACTCGAAGGCGTGGTCCGCACCGGTCGGCAGGATCTCCTTCACCGCCGCCGAGGAGTCGGGGACCGAGGAGGCGTCGATGAAGTGCGTGGCGCCGAACTGCCGGGCCACCGCCTCCTTCGCCGGGTTCGCGTCCACGGCCACGATGGTGGTCGCGCCCGCGATCCGCGCGCCCTGGAGGACGTTCAGCCCGATGCCGCCCGTGCCGATGACGACCACCGTCTCGCCCCGGTCCACCTTGGCCCGGTTCAGCACGGCGCCCACGCCCGTGAGCACCCCGCAGCCGATCAGCGCCGCCGAGGTCAGCGGGATGTCCTTGGGTATCTTCACCGCCTGCACGGCCTTGACGATGGTCCGCTCGGCGAAGGCCGAGTTCGAGGCGAACTGGTAGAGCGGCTTCCCGCCCCGCGAGAACGGCTGCCCCGGCATCCCGATCGCCTTGCGGCACATCGTCGGGCGGCCCCGGTCGCAGTCCGCGCACGCACCGCAGTTGGCGAGCGTCGACAGCGATACGTGGTCCCCCGCCGCCACGTGCGTGACCCCGGACCCGACCGCCTCCACCACTCCCGCGCCCTCGTGCCCGAGGACCACCGGCGGCGGGAAGGGGATCGTCCCGTCGATCACCGAAAGGTCGCTGTGGCACAGGCCGGCCGCCGCGATCGCGACCAGTACCTCCCCCGGCCCGGGGTCCCGGATCTCCAGATCGTCGACCACCTGGGCCTGCTTGCCGTCGAATACGACGCCTCTCACCTGGACTCCTTAGGCAGGCCGAGCACGCGCTCGGCGATGATGTTGCGCTGTATCTCGTCCGAGCCGCCGTAGATCGTGTCGGCGCGGGTGAACAGGAACAGCCGCTGCTCCTCGTCCAGTCCGAGTTCATACGGGGTCCCGTGCGCCCAGTGGCCCGGCCCGGCCGTGGCCGCCGCGCCCCGGACCTCCACCGCCAGCTCGCCGAGCCGCCGGTGCCAGCCGCCCCACAGCAGCTTCGCCACGCTCGGCGCGCCCGGGTCGCCGGTGGTGCCGAGCGTCCGCAGCGCGTTCCACCGCATGGTGCGCAGCTCGGCCCACTGCCGTACGAGGCGTTCGCGCAGGACGGGGTCTCCGGAGCCCGCGGCCACGTACGCCCCGACCACCCGCTCCAGCTCCGCCGCGAAGCCGATCTGCTGGACGAGCGTGGAGACGCCCCGCTCCAGCGCGAGCAGTCCCATGGCCACGGACCAGCCGTCGCCCTCGCCGCCGACGACCTCGGCGGCGACGGCCCCGTCGAAGAAGACCTCGTTGAACTCGGAGGTCCCCGACATCTGCCGGATCGGCCGGACTTCGACCTTCCCCGGCTGGTCCATCCGTACGAGGAGGAAGGACAGCCCCCGGTGCCGCCGGGATCCGGGCTCGGTACGGGCCAGGACGAAGCACCAGTCGGCGTCCTGGGCGAGGGAGGTCCAGATCTTCTGCCCGGTGACCCGGTGGAGACCGTCCGACGGGTCCCGTACGGCGGTCGTGCGGATCCCCGCCAGGTCGGATCCGGCGCCGGGTTCGGAGTACCCCTGGCACCACAGTTCCTCGCCGCGGGCGATGCCGGGGAGGAAGCGGGCCTGCTGCTCCGGGGTGCCGTAGGCGATCAGCGTGGGCGCGAGGAGGTTCTCGCCGATGTGGCCGACCCGGGCCGGGGCCCGGGCGGCCGCGTACTCCTCGGCCCACACCACCTGGCCGGTGAGGGACAGCCGCCGGTTGCCGTAGGCCCCGTCCGGGGTCGCCCAGCCCTGGCCGATCCAGCCGCCGGCGCCCAGCTCGCGCTCCCAGGCGCGCCGGATCTCGACCCCCTCGTGCTCGCTGCCGGGCCCGCCGAGGCCGACGGCCTCCTCGTACGGACCCACGAGGTGCTCCGCCAGCCACGCCCGGGCGCGGCCGCGCAGCTCCTCGTCCTCGGCTCCGAAGCTGAAATCCATGTCCGGTGCCCCTCCTACGCGTTGGGGCGGTCCTTGGCGGCCGCCGCCTTCGCCATGGCCTCCAGCTGCGCCAGCATCGGCATCGGGTCGGTGCCGACCGTCCCGGGCAGGAAGTCGGCGATCTTCTCGGGGGTCCAGGAGCCTTCGGCGTACCCGGCGCGCAGCTCGCGCGGCTGGGCCCAGACGGCGATCTTCGGTCCGGCGATCGTGTAGACCTGCCCGGTGATCTTCTCCCCGCCGACGGCGACGGCCTTGTCGGAGAGCAGGTACGTGACGAGCGCCGCCACGTCCTCGGGCTCGCCGATCTCCTTGAGCTCCATGGGCACGTTGGCCGACATCCGGGTCCGGGCGACGGGCGCCACGGCGTTGGAGGTGACCCCGTACTTGGCCAGGCCGAGCGCGGCCGACCGTACGAGCGAGATGATCCCGCCCTTGGCCGCGCTGTAGTTGGCCTGGGCCACCGAGCCCTGGTGGTTGCCGCTGGTGAAACCGATCAGCGTGCCGCTGCCCTGGCGCCGCATGACGGCGGAGGCGGCCCGGAAGACGGTGAAGGTGCCCTTGAGGTGGGTGGCGATCACCGGGTCCCACTCCTCCTCGGACATGTTGAACAGCATCCGCTCGCGCAGGTTGCCCGCGACGCACACGACTCCGTCGATGCGTCCGTACTGGGCGAGCGCGGTGTCGACGATGCGCTGGCCGCCCGCCATGGTCGAGATGTCGTCGGCGACGGCGACGGCTTCGCCGCCCGCCGCGATGATCTCCTTCACCACGGATTCGGCGATCTCGCTGGTCGGCTCACCGCCCGCGATGCCCACTCCGTAGTCGTTCACGACGACCTTGGCGCCCTCGGCGGCCGCGGCGAGTGCCACGGCCCTTCCGATGCCCCGGCCGGCGCCTGTGACGGCGACGACTTTGCCTGCCAAGAAGTTCCCCACGTCCGGCCCCTTCCCGCGTTTTCTGACGGTCCGTTAGATTCTATGGGCAGTCAGATGCAGGAGCACAAGCCCCAGTTCGTACGGGGACTGTCGCGAACCTCTCTCTCAACGCGAGGAGCTGATCAGACCCATGGGCATGCCGGCCGAGTTCCACGACATCGCCAAGCGCGTCAACAACTGGGGCCGCTGGGGCGCCGAAGACGAGATCGGCACCCTCAACCTCATCACCGACGAGGTCGTACGGGCCGCCGCCGCCGAGATCCGCACCGGCCGCCGCATCCCGCTGGCGCTCCCCCTCAAGGAGGACGGGGTGCAGTCCGGGATGATCCCGGGCCGGATCAACCCACTGCACACGATGGTGCAGATCAACCAGGAGCTCTTCGGGCCGGGCACGGTGGCGTGCAGCGACGACGCGGTGACCTTCGGCCTCCAGGCCGGCACCCACTGGGACGCGCTCACGCACGTCTCGCACTCGGGCAGGATCTACAACGGCCGCCCGGCGTCCTCGATCACCGCCCACGGCCGCGCCGAGTTCAGCGGCATCGACAAGGCCGGGCACATCGTCTCGCGCGGAGTCCTGCTGGACGTGGCCCGCGCGAAGGGCCTGGACCGGCTCCCGGGCGGCCACGCGGTGACCCCGGAGGACCTGGCGGAGGCGGAGGAGTTCGGCGGGGTCACCGTCCGGGCGGGCGACATCGTGCTGGTGCGCACCGGGCAGGTCCAGGTGTACCTGGCGGGCGACAAACACGGGTACGGTTATCCGTCGCCCGGTCTGTCCGTCCGCACCCCCGAGTGGTTCCACGCCCGGGACGTGGCGGCCGTCGCCAATGACACGCTGACCTTCGAGATCTTCCCGCCGGAGATCGAGAACCTGTGGCTACCGGTGCACGCGCTGGACCTGGTGGAGATGGGCATGCACCAGGGCCAGAACTGGAACCTCGAAAAGTTGTCCACAGCCTGTGCAGAAGAATCCCGCTACTCCTTCCTCCTCTCCGCCATGCCCGAACCCTTCGTGGGCGCGGTGGGCACCCCGGTGGCGCCGATCGCCATCCTCTGACGGTTGCGGCCGGTGCGGGCCGGACGGACGCTGGAAGGAGACTCCTCGACAGAAGGAGGCGTTCCGTCATGGCCGAGAAGACCATCGCCCTCAAGGACGGCGAGGGCAGATCGTTCTGGGTGATGAACGGCCTGTACACGGTCAAGGCAGCCACCGAAGAGACGGGCGGCGCACTGGCGGTCATCGAATTCACGGTTCCGGCGGGCTGGGGCCCGCCGACCCACACCCACAACGGCAGCGAGAGCGTCCTGGTCCTGGAGGGCCGGATCCTCTTCCACATCGACGGCGAGACGGTCGAGGGCGGCCCCGGCTCCTTCTTCCACATCCCGGAGGGAGTCTGGGAGAGGTTCGAACCGCTGGAGACCACGCGCCTCCTCATCACCTACGCCCCGGGCGGCGGAATCGACGAGTTCTTCGCCGAGGTGGGCGAACCCGCCACCTCCCACGAACTCCCGCCCGTCACCGAACCGGACGTCGCGAAGATCGTGGAGGCGGCAGCCCGCTACGGCATGCAGATGCGGCCTTGACGAACCGGCGGTGCGCCGACACCGGTCCCCCGACCGGCGCCGGCGCACCGCCCATCCTCATCCGACGAGGCGGAACCAGACGACCTTCACGCACTCCCCCTGGGCTATGACCGCCCAGTCATCGGCGTACGCCCCCACGAGCGCGAGCCCCCGCCCGCACGTATCGAGCGGCCCGGAACTCCACGCTCCCGACGGCCGCCGCTCCGGCTCGCTGTCGTAGACGTACACCGTCACGCACCCACCCACCAGCGCCACCTCGACGGCGATCTCCTGGGTATCCGTGTGCCGGTACGCATTGGTCACCACCTCGGAGGCACAGAGCCGCGCCGGCTCCACGAGCTGCTCGCGCCCGGCACTGCGCAGGATCAACGCCACCCACTCCCGGGCGATTCGCGGTGTATCGGCTCTGCTCGGCGCGACCAGCCGATAGGTCAGCCCGGACGGCTCGACGGGCGTTAAGGCGCTCATGTTCATTCGCGATCATCTCCCAACGCGGTACGAGTTCGCGCTGCCTGCCATGCGTGGCAATGGCCGCCCCCAGGTGACGCACCGTCAAGGCGCGCGTCAGCGGCTGCACTTCGGTCTTACTGGCGTGCGACGCGGTGTGCTGTCGCCGACTGTAGCGGAATAGGTACTAAGCGTGGGACGGATTCACTCAAACCGTAGAACACGGTAGACCCTGCACCGGACCACGGGCCACACTGAGACCCGACAGGAGGGGAGCCGATGCCACCGAGGAAGGCCCCAACCGCGCGGCAACGCCGCTTGGGTTCCGAACTGAGGAAGATCCGCGAACACGCGGGGATTTCACTCACTGACGCAGCCGCTCAGCTGAGCACCGACCGAACCACCATGAGCAGCATCGAAAGCGGCCGGTTCGGCGTGAGCAGCGAGCGCATCCGGACCTGGGCGAGCCACTACGGCTGCCCCGACACCGACTACGTCGACGCCCTCGCGTCGATCGCCGAGGAACGCGGACGCGGCTGGTGGGACGACTACCGCGACGACCTCTCCGCCGGCACGCTCGACCTCTCCGAGCTTGAGCACCACGCCGTCGCCATCCGCGCCGTGCAGATCATGCACATGCCGGGGCTGCTCCAGACCGAGGACTACGCGCGCGCCGTGTTCGAGGAAGCGGTACCGGCCGTGCGCCCGATAGACCTGCGGCGCCGCCTCTCACACCGGATGAGGCGACGGGACGTACTGGACCGCGCCGACGCGCCCGCCTTCACTTTCCTGATCCACGAAGCAGCACTGCGGATGCGGTTCGGCGACCGGAAGATCACCGGCAATCAGCTCGACTACCTGCTGAAACAGTCCGAGCGGGACAACGTCACCGTTCGGGTGATCCCGTTCGAGGTAGGCGGCTTCCCGAACGCCGGAAGCTCGACACTTTACGCACATGGCCCAGTGCCACAGCTCGACACCGTCCAGACGGACACTCCTACCGGCCCCGCATTCCTCGACGCCGAGACGAGGCTCGCCAACTACCGGGCCGTCCTGGACCGGACGGAGGAGAGATCGTACGACCCCGAACGGTCTCGCGATTTCATTCGCGAGATGGCGCAACAAGTGTGAAGGCGTGAGAACAGTGGAAATTCAGTGGCGCAAGTCTTCGAAGTCGACGGACGCCGAGGGCAACTGCCTGGAAGTTGCAGTACAGGATGGCGAGATCCTGATGCGCGAGAGCGACGACCCCGGTGTCGTCATCAGGACCTCTCGGGCAAAGCTCAGGGCCTTCATCGATGGAGCCGCCGCAGGCGAGTTTGACGACCTCGCCTGAGACTCCCGGTCATTCCCTCCGGCCCCCTGTCCACTACGGCAGGGGGCCGATCTTTACCCATTCACGTACAACGGGTTGGCATATGCCGTCTCACCCGTTAGGTGTCAAACGGTTGATACGGATCAGTATTCAGCGCTAACGTCGAAACGCGTCGCCCGGCTCGGCCCGGACAACGCAACTCTCCCTAACCATGCGCCAGTTCGGGGAGAGCTCCCGTTGCCCCCTCTCCGCTGCTCGTCACAGCCCGGAGGGGGCAACTCTCCGCATCGGCAGGAGCGAAGCCCGTGCTCAAGAGCCAACAGCCGTCATCACCTCCCAGCACCCGACCTGCGCGCGACCACACCGTGGCGATACTCGCCGGGTACTGGCTGGAAGCCCTCTGCTACCCGGATGCCTACGACCAGCCCCCGGAGCTCCTCGACCGCGTCATGCTGGACACCCCAGAGGAGGCGGTCCGCCTGATCCGGATCCAGATCCGGACCACGTACCTCTTCGCCCTCTCCCCCACCGAGATCGAACGGGCCCTCGCCTGGGCCGACGGCGGCGGCCGCGTTCCGGCCCTCGCGGCCCTCCACCGGGGCGAGGTCGCCGGGTTCAGCATCGTCCTGCGAGACGGGCTCCGCGCGGAGTGGCGCGTACGCCCCGTCGACTACCTCTCCCTCACCCCCACGCGGCCCTGCCGGAACCACGGCGGCCCGGAGCACCGGCCGGACTGAGGTCCGGCGGCGCTCCGGGCCGCTTGGTTCACTGACGGGTCAGGGCGTCACTACCGCCGGGGTCACCCCTTCGAGTGCTGCGGGCGGTGCTTGTTGCTCTTCGAGAGGCCCTTCTCCGGTGCGTGCGAGCGGCTCGGCTGCTGGGGCTTCGAGTTCCTGGCCACGAGCGGCCCGCTGGGTACGTCCTGGATGGTGACCAGTTGCCAGGACTTCGGGGAGGTGGGGGTTCCGCAGTCCAGGGTCACCCCGTTGGAGGCGCACTGAAGCTCGTACACGTCCCCGGTCGTGGTCAGCACCTTGAAGTTGGTCACCTGGCCCAGGGACGAAACGGTGGCGGAACAGACGGTGCTGGGGTTGGGGTAACCGGGGTTCTGCGGGGACGTGCTGATGTTCTCGCGCTTGTAGGGCCCCGTCTGCGGGTCGTCGCGGTGGCCTGCGTAGGTGACCCCGTTGATCAGGAAGACGGAGAATTCCTCGGTGCTGTTGGAGAGGATCGAGCCGACGCCGTTGCCGCACCCGCTGGCTCCTGTGGCACCCGTCGCGCCGGTCGCACCCGTCGCACCCGTCGCACCGCCCGGACCCGTCGCGCCGGTCGCGCCGGTCGCACCGCCCGGACCTTGCGGACCCGTAGCACCGGTCGCACCCGTCGCACCGCCCGGACCCTGCGGACCCGTGGCACCGGCCGGACCACCGGGACCCTGCGGACCCGTCGCACCAGCCGGACCACCCGGACCCTGCGGACCCGACGGACCCGTCGCACCGGCCGGACCACCCGGACCCTGCGGGCCGGTCGCACCGGCCGGGCCCTGCGGACCGGTCGGACCCGTCGCGCCGCCACCGGGGCCGGTCGGACCCGTCGCACCGGTCGCGCCCGTGGCACCCGTGGCACCAGCGGGACCACTGGCGCCCGTGGCTCCCGTGTCACCCTTCGGTCCGGTCGGACCCGTGGGGCCGGTCGGGCCGGTGGGACCCGTGCCTCCGTTGGGCGGGCACTTGCCGTGGT
The DNA here is from genome assembly GCF_042750105.1 of Streptomyces sp. NPDC059443. Lineage (NCBI taxonomy): Bacteria > Bacillati > Actinomycetota > Actinomycetes > Kitasatosporales > Streptomycetaceae > Streptomyces > Streptomyces sp. NPDC059443. The sequence goes on from NZ_JBHYVM010000032.1 coordinate 81,001, forward strand.
CGTCGTCGTGCTTGCCGCCGGGTCCGCCGTGGTCGTCGTCGTCGCCACCGCCCAGGTACTCGTCCAGCAGCGTGTGGACCAGCGGCTTCTCGCCCTGCGGGCGGCCGTGCGACGGCGGGCCGTCGTGCGGCTCGCACTCGCCGCCGCCGGCCCGGGGTGCGGCCGCCCTCACGGCCGGGGCGGCCGTTTGGGCCGCCGCGACGACGGGGCTGGCCATGCCCACGAGTACCAGGGACAGCGAGACCAGCGCACCCCCCGTGATCCAGGCCCGATTGCGGGGGACGGGGCCGAACGGCGACTTGGCCCTGTGCTCACGACTCATTGCAGCGCTCCTCCGGGATTACGAACGTCCGTTGGCAGCTACGGACGACGGCCCCGGCACCTTGAGCCCTTGGAGGCGTTCGTCAACACATTGGCCTACGCAACCCCCACGAACGGATGCGCCTACGGCGGCTCCGTGTTAGTGCGCACTTCACCGCCGGATCGGGTGCGCGGGATCCCTCCGGCCCGGGCCCGGACGTGACACGGGCCCCGGGGCGGGAGTGGTCTGCGGGTGGCGGCGACGCGCATGCACGCCCCGAGCGCGGCACGGCAGCCGCCACCCCGCGACCCGCACTCGTCAAGGCCTGCCCTTGGCGTCCCCTCGCGTCGAATCGCTCCACACCAGGGTGATCAAGATATGACGAACCGTCAACACCTCGTTAGAGGTACACGCGCGGTTCCCGCGTCGGGCCACATTCTTCGGACGACCTGCAAGGCGACTCCGTCGCGCAGCCGTCCGCGGGCTTCTCCGCGCGGTCGACCTCGCACCAGATCCGTTTCCCGGCGCCCTCCGGCTGCCAGCCCCAGCGGTCCGCCAGCCCGTCCACCAGCTCCAGGCCGCGGCCGCCCGTATCGTCCCCGGCGGCCTGCCGCCGGGCCGGCGCCCGGTCGCTCGCGTCGGCGACCTCGACCCGTACGCCCGGCTCCCCGAACAGCATGCGCAGCACGGCCGGACAGCCGGTGTGCACGACGGCGTTGGTGACCAGCTCGGAGATCAGCAGGATCAGCGTCTCGGCGAGCGGCTCGTCATCCCCTATGCCCGAGCCCGCCAGCCGCGAGCGGGCCCATCGGCGGGCCCGGCCGACCTCGGCGGGGTCCGCTCCTACCTCCAGCTGCACCTGAAGCACCTGCACCGCTCACACCATCCGAACCGGCGGACACTTCGCCTCGCGACGGGACGGGATCACCGAGTGTGACCCCCGTGCGGAGCAGCATGGTTGACATACAGTCACCAGAACAAGCGCTTCGGGCATATTCCAGCGCGAAGGAGTGGGCGTGGTGCATACTGTGCGGCGCTCGCGCCGCTCAACCGCTCGCATTCCCGGGAGCGTACCGGAGCCGCTCCCCGACTCCGGGCCGCAATCGGTCGGGCGAAGGACACAAACCGATATCAACTCTCTGTAATCGGACATGCGTCCCGCGCCGTCCCTCCCGTGCCCACCGGTCACAGCGAGCGAGCTACTACGCCTGCTCCGCGGCCACCAGCAGCTCCGCCGCCAGCACCTCTTCCGCCTGCGCCGCCGTGCGCCACTGCTCCGCCCGCACCCATGCCCGCTTCAGGTGCAGGTGTACGTCCGCCTCCCAGGTGAAACCCATCCCGCCGTGCACCTGGAGGCAGTCCCGGGCATTGCGGACGGCCGCCTCGTCGGCCAGCAGCTTGGCCGCCGCCACCTCCGCCGGGTCCCGCGTCACCGCGGCCGCGTAGACCGCCGTACGGGCCACCTCGGCGCGCACCAGCATCTGCGCGCACAGGTGCTTGACCGCCTGGAACGCCCCGATCGGCTGCCCGAACTGCTCGCGCTCCTTCGCGTACCGCACCGCCAGCTCCACCGTGCGCAGGGCGCTGCCGAGCTGGAGGGCCGCCGTCAGCAGCGCCCCTTCCTCGCGGTACGCGCCGCAGTCGCCCGGCGCCGGGACCCGCGCCAGCGGTGTCAGCGGGTCCGCGGAGCGCACCGGTTCGCCGGCCGGGAGCACGGCGGCGCCGAGCACCGCGTCCGACTCCGAGAGGTACGGCACCAGCGGCCCGTCCAGGTCGAAGGCCGTCACCACCACCTCCCCCTCCGCGGCCCCCGGCACGATCCCGGCGGCCAGGTGGGTGGCGACCAGCGGGCCCGGCAGCAGCGCCCGCCCGGCCTCCTCGAAGACGAGGACGGCCTCCGGCAGGCCGAGCCCGACCCCGCCCTCGCTCTCCGGGAGCCGCAGCGCGAAGAACCCGGCCGCGCCGAGCTCCCGCCACAGCGATCGGTCCACGGACCGGCCGGAGACGGCCACCGCGTCGACCGAAGCCCGCAGCGCCTCGCGCCCGTACCGCCCCGCCAGGAGGTCCCGTACGCCTGCCCGCAGGTCCCGCTGGTCCTGCGTCGGCTGGAAGTCCACGGAACGCTCACCTGCCCTTCGGAAGGCCGAGGATCCGCTCGGCGACGATGTTCTGCTGGATCTGCGAGGTGCCCGCCGCGATCGTGTAGGACAGGGAGGAGAGGCGGTCCAGGGTCCACTCCTCGTCCAGGGAGAGGGAGTACGCGCCCAGCACCTCGGCGGCGACGTCGTACAGCTCCTGGCGCGCGTGCGAGTAGGCCAGCTTGAAGACGCTGCCGCCGATGCCGGGGACCCCGCCGGAGCGCTCGGACTCGCTGACGTTCCACTGGGTGAGCCGCCACAGAGCGCCGAACTCCCCGTAGAGCCGGCCCAGACGCCTGCGCAGCACCGGGTCGTCCCAGCGTCCGTTCGTCTTCGCCGCACGGGCCAGCTCGCCCAGGGTGCGCCGGCAGGCGACGACCTCGCCCACGAAGGCGGTGCCGCGCTCGAAGGACAGGGTCACCATCGTGACGCGCCAGCCGTCGTTCTCGGCGCCGACCCGGTTGGCGACCGGGACCCGTACCTCGTCGAGGAACATCTCCGCGAACTCCGTGGACCCGGCGAGGGTCCGCAGCGGCCGGACGCTCACCCCCGGCGCGTCCATGGGCATGGCCAGCCAGGAGATCCCGCGGTGCTTCGGGGCATCCGTATCGGTGCGCACCAGCAGCTCGCACCAGTCGGCCACCTCCGCGTGCGAGGTCCAGATCTTGGAGCCGGTGATCACGTACTCGTCGCCGTCGCGGACGGCGCGGGTGCGCAGCGAGGCCAGGTCGGAGCCGGCGTCGGGCTCGCTGAAGCCCTGGCACCACACCTCGTCCCCGCTCAGGACGGGCGGCAGCCAGCGCGCCCGCTGCTCCGCGGTGCCCTCGGCGGCGATGGTCGGGCCGGCGTGCAGCAGCCCGACGAAGTTCGCGCCGACGTACGGGGCTCCGGCGCGCTCGGTCTCCTCCAGGAAGATCAGGTGCTGCGTCGGGGTGGCCCCGCGCCCGCCCGCGTCCACGGGCCAGTGCAGCCCGGCGTACCCGGCGTCGTACAGGCGGCGCTGCCAGCCCGCGTCGTAGGCGCGCCGGCCGGGCCAGTCGTCGGGGGACGGCTTGGCGGGGAGCTCGGGGAGCACCTTGCCCAGCCAGGTGCGCAGCCGGGCCCGGAACTCCTGCTCCTCCTCGGTGTAGGTGAGGTCCACCGGCGCTACCGCCCCGCCCGTCGCCGGTCGCGGTCGAAGTCGAGGTCCAGCATCCGGATGGCGTTGCCGCGCATCAGCTTGTAGACGGTCTCCTCGTCCAGCCCCTTGACGTGGTCGAGGGCGACCTCCTTGGTGTGCGGGAAGGTCGAGTCCACGTGCGGGTAGTCGGTCTCGAAGGTCGCGTTGTCGCGTCCGACGACGTCCAGCGAGGCGATGCCGTGCTTGTCGCGGAAGAAGCAGCAGAAGATCTGCCGGTAGTAGTACGTGGACGGCGGCTCGGGGATCAGGTCCTTGACCCCGCCCCAGGCGCGGTGCTCCTGCCACACGTCGTCGGCGCGCTCCAGGGCGTACGGGATCCAGCCCATCTGGCCCTCGCTGTAGGCGAGTTTGAGCGTCGGGAACTTCACCAGGACCCCGCTGAAGAGGAAGTCCATCATCGAGGCCATGGCGTTGTTGAAGCTGAGCGAGGCCTGGACGGCGGGCGGCGCGTCGGGGGACGCGGCGGGCATCTGGGAGCTGGACCCGATGTGCATGTTGACGACGGTGCCGGTCTCCTGGCAGACGGCGAAGAAGGGGTCCCAGTAGCCGGAGTGGATGGACGGCAGTCCCAGGTGGGTCGGGATCTCGGAGAAGGTCACGGCCCGCACCCCGCGCGCGGCGTTGCGCCGGATCTCGGCGACGGCGAGATCGATGTCCCAGAGCGGGATGATGCACAGCGGGATCAGCCGGCCGCCGCTGTCGCCGCACCACTCCTCGACCATCCAGTCGTTGTACGCGCGCACGCAGGCGAGGGCGACCTCCTTGTCGTGGGCCTCGGCGAAGGTCTGCCCGCAGAAGCGCGGGAAGGTCGGGAAGCAGAGCGAGGCCTCGACGTGGTTCAGGTCCATGTCGGCGAGGCGCGCCTTGGGGTCCCAGCAGCCGCGGCGCATCTCCTCGCGGGTGATGCCTTCGAGCGTCATGTCGTCGCGGTCGAAGCCGACGGCGGCGATGTTGCGCTTGTACGGGAACTTCAGGTCCTCGTAGATCCACCAGTCGGTGGGCGGGCCGTCGGGGTCCATGGTGATCTGGTACTTGCCGGCGGTGTAGGCGAGTTCGCCGATTCCGGCGGTGAGCGCCTTGGGGCCGCGGTCGCGGTACTTGGCCGGCAGCCATACATCGAACAGGTGGGCCGGTTCGATGACGTGGTCGTCGACGCTGATGATCCGAGGCAGTTCCATGATGTCCCCTCGCCGCAAGCCGAATGATTCCGATGGTGCCGAATCTGACCGTGCAAATCTGATGGTGCGTCAGAAATCTGGAACCAAGCTAGCTCCGCCACCCCTGGACCGACAAGCGTCCGCGCTCTACGCTCTGCGCTGGATCTGACTGACCGTCAGCTAAGGGGAGGGGTCTGGAATGCCGGACACGACGGACGCAACGGACACCGCGACGGCCGCGACGGCCACCGCGATCGGCCTGAGCCGCTCCCCCACCCTCTGGGACCTGATCGACCGCCGGGCGGCCATGACCCCCGACGCCCCCGTGCTCATCGAGGCCGCCGAGGACCCCGCCCACGACCGCCGGCTGACCTTCGGGGAGCTGCGGACCCGCTCCGAGGAGGTCGCGGCAGGCCTGTACGGCATGGGGGTGCGCCCCGGCACGGTCGTCGCCTGGCAGCTCCCCACCCGCATCGAGACCGTCCTGCTCTCGGTCGCCCTGGCCCGCATCGGCGCCGTCCAGACCCCGGTCATCCCCTTCTACCGGGACCGCGAGGTCGGCTTCGCGCTGCGCGAGTCGAAGGCGGAGTTCTTCGCCTCGCCCGGCACCTGGCGCGGCTTCGACCACACGGCGATGGCGGAGCGCCTGGGCGCCCGCGGCATCTTCGAGGCCTACGAGTCCCTCCCGGCCGGGGACCCGGCCGTCCTGCCCGCGCCCCCGTCCGAGGGCACGTCCGTCCGCTGGATCTACTGGACCTCGGGCACCACCTCGGACCCCAAGGGCGTCCTGCACACGGACCGCTCCCTCATCGCGGGCGGCTCCTGCCTGGCCCACGCCCTGCACCTGACCCCGGCCGACGTGGGCTCGATGGCCTTCCCCTTCGCCCACATCGCCGGCCCCGACTACACGGTGATGCTGCTGCTCTACGGGTTCCCGGCGGTCCTGTTCGAGAAGTTCGCGATGCCCGACGCCCTGGACGGCTACCGCCGCCACGGGGTCACGGTGGCCGGCGGCTCCACCGCCTTCTACTCCATGTTCCTCACGGAACAGCGCAAGGCCCCGGACACGCCCCTCATCCCCTCCCTGCGCCTCCTGGCGGGCGGCGGCGCCCCCAAACCCCCGGAGATCTACCACGCGGTCGTCCGCGAACTGGGCTGCCAGCTCACCCACGGCTACGGCATGACCGAAGTCCCGATGATCACCATGGGCGCCCCGGACGACACGGCGGAGAACCTGGCGACCACCGAGGGCCGCCCCCCGGCGGGCATGTCCATCCGCATCACCACGGCGGCGGGCTCACCCCTGCCCGCAGGCACGGACGGGGAGGTCCGGCTGCGCGGCGAGGCGGTCTGCCAGGGCTATCTCGACCGCGCGCAGAACACCGGCACCTTCGACGCCGACGGCTACCTGATCACCGGCGACCTGGGCCACCTCACCCCGGACGGCTACCTGGTCCTGACCGGCCGCAGCAAGGACGTCATCATCCGCAAGGGCGAGAACATCTCGGCCAAGGAGATCGAGGACCTGCTCCACGAGCTCCCCGCGATAGCCGACGTCGCGGTCATCGGCCTCCCGGACCCCGAGCGCGGCGAACGCGTCTGCGCGGTGGTCGAACAGCCCGCGGGCGCCGCCCCGCTGACCCTGCCCGAACTGACGGCCCACCTCCGCGCGCAGGGCCTGGCCACCCACAAGCTCCCGGAACAACTGGAGCTGGTGGAGGCCCTGCCCCGCAACGACGCCCTGCGCAAGGTCCTCAAGTACAAGCTGCGCGAGCGGTACGCGTAGCTCCGCCGCCCTCAGAGGCTCCGGGCGGAGATGTCCCCGTAGGAGGTGGTGGCGCGGATGTCGAGCCCGGCGGCGGCGCCTTCGCCGTTCTGGAGCGCGTTGCGGATGCGGCCGTAGGAGGTGGAGGCGTCGAGGGTCGCGCTCACCCCGCGGGCGGCGCCGACGGTGATGTCACCGGCCTGGGTGGTCAGTTCGAGGGTGCCGCCGAGGGCTTCGGTGACGGTCAGGTCCCCCTTGGCGACGCTGATCCGGGCGGGGCCGCCGAGCCGGCCGACGGTGATGTCGCCCGCCTGGAGGGTCAGACGCGCGCTCGCGGCCTCGTCGAGCTTGACGGAACCCTGCGCCCCCTCGATGGCGACGTCGCCGAGCCGTCCGACGCCCCGGATCTCGGCGCTGGCCGTCTTCGCCTCGACCCCGGACCCGGCGGGCAGCTGGACGGTGACCTCGACGGCCCCGGAGCTGCCGAGCACCCGGTTCTCCGCGGGCTCGGCCGCGACGTGAAGGACGCCGTCGCGGTACTCGACCGTGATCCGCTCGGCGGCCTTCACGTCGCGGCTCTTCGAAGCGTCGGCGGGCAGGACCTCGACGGTGGCGTCGTTCCGGTCGGCGGCGATGAAGCGAATGCTGCCCGCGGGGATGTCGAGGACGGCGGCGATCGGGGCGGTGGTGGCGAACTTCTGCATGACGCTCTCCTGAGCTTCTCGTCTTCTTCGTTGTCTTCTTGCCGGGTGTTTCCGACAACGGAAAAGCTACGTTGCGTTCGATGATCGAGCAAGAGACTCGTTGCGCAGAATGGCAATAATCCCAGCTCAACCGATGGATTTCATTGCAACGACCCTGAGACCTAACGCAACGACCGTCACCCCGTTCGTTGCATTGACCTGATGCTGAACGCTATGCTGGAGCCATCAGGGAAACACCACGAAGGAGATCGCGATGCCGGGAGGCAGGCTCACCCAGCCCGAACGCCAGCAGATCGCGCTGGGGCTGGCCGACGGCCTCGCCTACGCGGAGATCGGCAGGCGCCTGGACCGCCCCACTTCGACCGTCACGCGCGAGGTGATGCGCAACGGCGGCCCCACCGCCTACCGCGCCGACCTGGCCCACCGCGCCACCGAACGCCGCGCCCGGCGCCGCGTTCCGGCCGCGCCCCGGGACCCCGGAACGCCCGCGCAGCCCCACGGGCGCGACGCCGAGGCGGTGCGCGCGTACGAGGAGCTGTTCACCACCGTCCTCATACAGACGGGGACGCCCAAGATGATGGCCCGGGTCCTGACCTGCCTCTACACCAGCGACTCCGGCAGCCTCACCGCGTCCGAACTCGTCCAGCGCCTCCAGGTCAGCCCGGCGTCCGTCTCCAAGGCGATCACGTTCCTCGAAAGCCAGGACCTGGTCCGCCGGGAACGCGACGAACGCCGCCGCGAGCGCTACGTCGTGGACAACGACGTCTGGTACCAGTCGATGATCGCCAGCGCCCGGGGCACCGCCCAGCTCGCCGAGGTCGCCCGCCAGGGCGTGGGCGTCCTCGGCCCCGAAACCCCGGCCGCCGTCCGCCTGGAGAACATCGCCCGCTTCGTCGACTTCGTCTCCGAAAGCATCACCCGCGCCGCCGACCAGGCCCGAGAAATCCTCCACACCCGACCCGAGCCGACACCCCCGGATCCCACGTAGGCGGGGCCGACCGAACCGCCCGGCCGGGTGGGTGGGACCACGGATCAGGAACCCACAAGCCGGCCGGGCTCGTCCAGCCACGCGAACTGGCCTTCCTGGCCGACCGTGACGCCGAAACGGGTGAGGTGCGGGCGCCCCTGAAGCTCGTACCTCGTGTACGCCGCCGTCACCTCCGCCCACACGTCACGCGGTCCCCAGCAACGCACCGCGTCCTGGGCCCACCAGTCTCCGTAGCGGACGATGGTGGCCGAGGTGCCGGCCTCGTCGACGAACTGCACCCGCCGGTCCGAGCCCTCTCCCTGGTGGGAGTACGAGACGTCCGGGACCTGGAGACCGATGGCGAAGTCCTGGAGATGGCCGAGCCCCAAGACCTGCGCCGGATCGACCGGCGAGCTCCGGCTGGTCGACGCCTCCGGGACCCGGAGGTCCACGGTCGGCCGCTGGGACCGGATCCACATGTACGAGGACTCGCCGACGAATCGGCCCTGCGCCCTCGTCCCCGTGCCGTCCACCCGGAGCTTCAGGAGCCCGGCATTGCTGTACGCCGTCCCGAACGGGGTCAGGATCACTCCACTCCGCCGGGACTGCTCAATCCAGGCGTACGGCACGCGCCGCAGTGCTGCCGTGTTGATGACCCGGTCGAATGGGCCCCCGCCCGGTGCGCCGCACAGGCCGTCCCCGACGATCAGCTCCGGCTCGTAGCCCGCGGCCGCCAGCTGGGAGGCGCCCGTGCGGGCCACCTCCTCGTCGACCTCCACAGCCACCACCCGCTCCTCTCCGACACGCTCGCACAGCAGAGCCATGTGATAGCCGGAGCCGTAGCCGATCTCCAGCACACGGGCGTTCACCCTCAAGTCCAGGTGCTGGAGCTTTCGCATGACGATGTCGGGGGCGGACACGGACGAGGTGAAGTCGCCCGCGCTCGGCCCGCGAGCGACGGCGCCGTCGTTCAGCTGCGTGATCACCGAGCGGTACGGGTTCCACACCGCGCGGCGCCAGGCCTCGGGATCCTCGTCGCGGTCCACGAAGGTCCAGCGGCCCTCCTCGTCCAGGACGTCGAGCCATACGGCCGCCGGGACGAACGCTTCCCTGTCGACTGTGTCGAAGGCCTGCCTCAGCCAGGGCTCACGCAGCAGTCCTGCGGTCACCAGCGCCTCGCGGCAGATCGCCCGGTTCACTTCTTCCCCGGCGGCGGCGAAGAAGGAGGGGAGGACGGCTGGGACGGCCGGCTCCCGTCCGGACTGGAGGGCTGAGACGGAGGCGTCCACGGCTTGTCTTGCGGAGGTCCGGCGTGCTTGCCGTCCATGGTGGTCTCCCATCGTTGAGTGAGGGTGCCAGCGGCCCGGTGATCCCGCAGCGCGGTCAACATGTTGCGGGCGATCAGGGCCAACATGCGGGCATACCCAAGGTTGCTGGTGGCGTCGTAACGGGTGTCCAGCTCTGGTTCCGCAGAGGCCACGTCACCCCAATCCCGCAATGCGCCGAGCGCACGCGGGGAGCGCTCCACGAGCGCGACTTCGCCCAGGCCCACGGCAAGACACTTGCAGTGCGTGACCAGGCGCAAGGTCAGCTCGGCGAGCTCCAAGGGTCCGGGCTCGGTGGTGAGAACCTCAACGATGTCCGTCTCCGCGGCCTCCTCGACCCCGGCAACTCCCGCTCCATCAGCACTGGATACGAAGAGGTAACCCCACCACCACCGTCCGCGAGTACCGTTGAACGGTCGGAGAAGTATGCAAGCCATGCATCGGTCGGGAGCTGCACATGGCGCAACACTCACGCACACCCAACACCGGCCTTCCCGTACTGCTCGAACAGGCCAGATGGTCGCGACAGCAGTTCGCCTCGATCATCAACCGGCTCGGCGCGGAGGCAGGTCTCGGGCTCAAGTACGGACAGCCCGCCGTCTCCCAATGGATCGCCGGCCATCAGCCCCGCGCACAGGTCAGGGGTCTGATCATCGAAGCCTTCGAACGGAAACTCGGCCGGCCCGTCACGTACACCGAGGCCGGTCTCACGGCCCCGTCGGGCAGGGAAGAGGCGGACACTGTCCGCGACCTCGTAGAGCTCGGGAGGGCCGACATGGATCCATCCCGCCGCCGCGTCATCGCGGCCGGCGTATTCTCCGCTGCTCTCGCCATCCCCCTCTTCCCCGACCTCGCGCGGGCCGACAGCCCCGACCCGATAGGGCCAGGGAAGGCTACGACCCGAGTCGGCCAGGGGCAGGTCGATGCCATGCGGTCGATGACGGACCGGATCGCCGACATCCTCGATGAGCTCGGTGCGGGCCATGCCCGCCCGATGGCCGCGGCGTTCCTCGTCAACACGGTGGGTCCTTGGCTGAAAGCGGAGGCCTCGGCCCCGGTGCGGCGCAGCATGCTGGCCGCAGCCTCCGACCTCGTCTACCTCACCGGGTGGATGGCGATGTACGAGCGCCAGCACCGCCTCGGCCAGGACTACTACCTGAGTGCCCTCAAGCTGGCCGGTGAAGCCGAGGACCACGTGACCTACTGCCGGACGCTCCGAGGGATGAGCCTCCAGGCTTCCAACCTCGGCTACGGCCGACGGGCGCTGGAGCTGGCCGACTCGGCCGCCGAGGCCGCCCCCGTGGCCGGACCGCGACTAGTGGCGTTCCTACGAGGCCAACAGGCCCACGGAGCCGCCATGGTCGGAGACAAGCGACAGGCCTTCGCCCGACTCCAGGAGGCCGAGGACGCGCTCGGACAGGCAGACGACCGGAACGAATCGGTCGGAGGATACGACCGGACCGCCTACCTCTTCCACGTCGCACACGTCCTCAACGAGACCAAGGACGTACCGGGCTCCGTCCGAACCCTCAAGGAGTCGATCCGGGTGCAACCGGCGAACGAGAGGCAGGGGCGCCTCCACGCGTACGGCCTGTTGGCCCAGCGGCAGCTGACGATCGGACATGTGGAGGCCGCCTGCGAGTCCTGGGGCCGGTTCCTCGACGAGTACGAGGGCCTGTCCTCGGCCAGGGGGGACGAGCACTTCGAGGTGATGACACTCCGCCTCAAGCCTCATGCGACCGTCCGCGCGGTACGGGAGCTGAGCAATCGCGCAAGAACCGTGGGAGCGCTCAAGGGATAGCCACCCGCAGTCGAACTACCGCAGAGCTACACACAGTTCACATCCCTGGCCACAGCTGGAATATGCCGGAAAGGGTGCGCTATCGTCCCGGCTCGACACGAACTGAACAAACAGGTGACCCCGGCGGTGCGCGAACACCCCGGGGCCCGACACCGAAGAAGATAGGACTAGGACTCTTCAGTGCGGATCCACATTAGCCCGCGCAAGCACGCCTTCACCGTTCTCGGCAACGAAGTCGTCCGCGACCGGCGCCTCAGCTTCACCGCCCGCGGCATCCTCTGCTACCTCCTCTCCCTCCCCGACGGCGCCCGCGAGGACGTCCGTACCCTCGCCGACAGGCACCCCGGGGTCGGCCGGCGCGGAGTCGCCAAGGCCGTGGACGAGTTGGTCCGGTACGGGTACTACGTACGCCGGACCGTGCGCGACCAGCAGACGGGCCACGTCCGTACGGAGACCTTCGTCTACGACTCCCCGCACACGGGCGACCGCCCCGAACCTCCGCGGCCCGACCCTGACCCCGGGCCCGACACCGACCCGGTGCTCGACCCGGGAACCGGTGAGTGGAAGGACGGAGAGACGGGAGCGTCCCCCAGGCCGAGAACTTCGGTAGAAGAACCCTCCCTCCCCGCACCCGTCGAGTTGACGGAGGGCCCCGGCCAAGGGATCTCGCTTCTGGCCCGGGTCGCGAGGTACGAACCGCGCCTGTCCCTCAGTGCGAACGAGACTCTCGCCCTCGCCCCGCTCGCCGAACAGTGGCTCGCCCACGGGGTGTCCGAGCTGGAGGCACGCTCACTGCTCACCGACGGGCTGCCGCGCGTCATCCACTCCGCCCGTGCCCTGCTCGCCAACCGCCTCGGCCGCAAACTCCCGGCCCTACGGGTCCGCAGGGACCCCGCGGCCCCCGCCGCGCCACCCGCCGAATGCGGCTCCTGCCACGACCCGCTGCCCGCCCCGGACACCCCCTGCCCCGGCTGCACCACCGAGCCCCCAGCGACATCCCGTCCGGCCCCGCTCTCCCCCACCCAGGTCGCCTCGCTGGCCGACATCGCCCGGCGGGCATTGCGCGGCGGCCCGGCCCTCGCGTGACGGCCTGCGCGAGGTCCTCCGGCCGTCGCGCCGAGCCCGACATTGCCGGGATCCGCACGGAACAAGGCCGCGCCGTTGCCCGGTACCGGCATTGATGACTCCGGCGCGTGCGGCGCAAGCTGAGTTCTTCGGCCGCGGCGTCGGCGGGGTACGGGGACGGGGACGGCAACGATGAGACGGGTGCTCTTCTTACGGTGGGTGCTGTTGCTCGGCCTGGTCCTGATCGGCTGTTCGCTGGGTGTGTATATGGCCCTCGACTCCCCCGCGCTTCGGTCGGTCGACCTGACCGTGGTCGACGAGAAGCCAAACGGTTCGTGCACGGTCATGTGGACGGACCCCTTCGGCCACGGTGTCCGCCAGGCGAAGTACCTGTGCGACGCAGGGCGCGCTGCCGGCCTGAAGGCCCCGTACTACGCACCGGGTTCCGGCATCGGGCATGACACCGGATTCGTGGTCGAGGACGGCCCGGACAAGGGCGAGCTGTACGCGCTGTGGTCGGACGACGTCCCCACCGACACCTGGATCGACATCTCCAACGACCTGCTGTTGGGCGGAGTGTTCCTGACGATCGTCGCCGCCGCCGGGAAGATCCGTACATCGTCACGGCCACGCTCTGCGAGCCGGCAGGTCGTCCGGCGCGCGACGCGGCTCAGGGGCGCTGCCGCGCTGGTGGCCGACGATCACCGGCTGGCCGTCGCGGCGGTGAGGGAGGCCTGGGCTGCTTTGCACCGGGAGCCCGGTGAGGTGCTCCGGTTCGACCCCCGTGCCGCCGACCCCCGGACCACGGATCTGGTCGCCGCCCTGTGGGTGCTGGTGGAGGCGGGGCCGCAGGCCCGGAGCGCGGCGGAGGCGGGTGCCTCGCTGGTCGCGCGGCTGGAGCCGCTGCTGGCCGAGGTCACCCGTGCTGCGGGGCGCCGACAGAAGCAGCGGCGGCCGGCGAGGCGGGCCGCGCTGGACGAGCTGCAACTGATCACCGGAGTGGCGCAAGTCGAAGGCAGGGAGCTGCAGTTCGCCCAGGCCTCCACCGACCTGCTGCGCGGCATCGGGGGCGACCCGGACGGGCTGTCCGCCTGGGTGGACTTCGAGTCCCGGCCTGCGGAGTACCACGCCTTGCTCGCGGACGCCGTGGAGCCCGGCCCCGGGACGGGGCGCACGAAGTCTCGTACGCCCCCTCGCCGTAGGGATCAGGCGTCCGGGGCGGCCACGCCGCAGTAGCCGGCGAAGGCCGCCAGGATCTCGGCCTCCGTGATGAGGCCGTCGCCGTCGGCGTCCAGGGCCAGGGAGACCGGGCCCGCCAGTTCCTCCGGGGTGCCCAGCACGCGCAGCACGCGCGCCGCCGCCGCCGGGGTGGCGTCGACGCCCTCGCCGTCGCCGTGGGCCACCGCGATCACCGCCCGCAGGAACGGCCGGGCGATCTCCGCGAACCGCTCCGGGTTGTCCCGCAGCCGCTTCGCCGCACCCGTGATGAACTCCTCGCGGGACACGCGCTGGTCTCCGTCGACGTCCGCGATCCCGGCCATGCCCTGCCAGAAGGCCTCCGCGCCCGCGAAGACTTCCTGGCCCTTGTCGGAACGGGCCGCCACGGCGAACTCGGCCAGCACCGCCCTGGCGGCCGTACTGAAGTCCTCCCGGTCGATATAGCCGTTCCCGTCCTGGTCGAAGGTCGCGAATCGGGCGGCGATCTTGCGCTCGTATTCTGCGCTGTCCATATTCGGCGTTCCGCCTTCACGTGTGCGGTGGGGTGTGCGGTGGGGTGCACTTCAAGACAAGGCAGGAGCGTAAGGCCTATGTGGCCTGCGCGTTAAGCGAAGCGGGCAAGCAGGTGGCCGCATCGAACCAGCGCACGAGGAGCGCGACGGGGCGCGTACGTGTGTGCCCATCAGCCGCCCCACGCCCCAGGGTTCACAACGGGCCACGGCCCTATCACGGAGCGCCCACTTCCGGGGCGAGGTTCCCCTAAAACAGGCGCACACGGCTGGGTGCCCACTACATTCGAGTCGTCGACACACGGCTGCGAATCCGGGAATCCGGCTGGGGGCACGATGGCGAAGGACGCTCCACCGCGCTGGGACCGCCGCATGCAGCAGCGCCTGGCGCGCGGCGAGGCCGCCGCGCTCGGGGAACTCTACGACCGGTTCGCCTCGCTCGTGCACAGCCTCGCCCACCGGGTCCTCGGCGACGAGAAGGCCGCCGACCGGATCACCCGCGAGGTCTTCGGCTACATCTGGGAGAACCCGGACGCCTACGACCCCAAGCAGGGCTCCATGCGTTCCTGGGTCGCCCGCATCACCCAGGGCCAGGCCGTGGCGCGCCTGCGCCAGGCCGAGCTGGGCCGCGGCTCCCGCGAGGAACTGGAACAGAAGGTGCGCAGCGCCAACGCGGCCGCCCGCGCCGACTTCATCGTCACCTCCATGCCCGCGCCGCTGCGGGCCGCGCTCGAACTCGCCTACTTCAAGCGCCGCGACTACCGGCAGGCCGCCGCGGACCTTCAGATCAGCGAGGACGAGGCGCGGCGCCGGCTGCGGCTCGGCCTGCAACTCCTGTCGACGGCCAACGCCCTTCCCCGGGACGACACCGTCCCGCACGGACCGGGCCCCTCCGCCTCCGGATATGGAACGCCCCGATGAGCAGCCCTTACGACGCCGAAGACGAGTACGAGCGGCCCCCGGGTGACCCGGGCGCCGGCGGTTCGGCGCGCATACCGGGCCCGCGCGAGGCGGCGGACAACCTCGATCACCTCGACGACCTGCGCCACCTCCACGACCTCGACTACACCGAGCACCCGGAGGCCGAGGAGCACAACGAGTACACCGAGTACCCGGAACCCACCGCGTACCCGGAGCCGGCACCCGTGCCGGCACCCGCGCCCGCTGCTCCCCCGCCCACCCACGCCGTACTGAAGTCCCTGCTCGGCGCCTGGGCGCTGGCCGCGTGTTCCGCGGAGGAAACCCAGGCCGTGGAGGACCACCTCACCGAGTGCGCTCCCTGCGCCGAGGAGGCGCTGCGGCTGCGCGACGCCGTGGGCCTGCTGCACCCGGAGGACAGCCTCGACCTCAAGCCGCTGCTGCGCTCGCGCGTGCTGGAGGACTGCCTGGGCAAGCGGCCGGCCCGCATCCCGGTGCCGGTGTGGGCGAACCCGTACGACACCGAGACGGCGCGGCTCGACGCGCTGCTACGGGACTTCGGGGACTCGGAGTGGCACACCCCGGTCCGGCTCAAGTGGTTCGAGGAGGAACGGCGCCAGACCCGCCGGACCACGGTGGCCGGGGTCATCGGGCACCTCCTGTCGGTGGACGGGCTGGTCGCGGCCGCGCTGGGACTGGACGACCCGCTGGGCCCGGACGCGCCACCGGGCAGCCCGACCGGCCGGACGGAGCACTTCTGGGACTCGTCCCCGTACCCGACCACCCGGCGGGTCCGCGAGCCGTGGCGGGAGCAGGGCCACACCCTGGTCCGTACGGTGTCCTTCGCGGGGCGCGGGGTCGCCGAACTGTCGGTCAGCTACGGCTCCTTCGCGCTCCCCCTCGGGGACGCCTTCCTGGAGCGGGCCTTCGAGTGCTGGGTCCACGCCGTGGACATCGCGGAGGCGGTGGACTACCCGTACGAGCTGCCGTCCGCACCCCACCTGCACCGCATGATCGACCTGGCGGCCCGGCTCCTCCCGGCGGCCCTCGCCGGACGCCGGCGCGCGGGGCTGGCCTCGCCCGCGCGCGGACTGGTCGCGGCGGGAGCCCCGGGACGCACCCAGCACCTGGAGATCGAGGGCGCGGGCGGAGGCGGCTGGGACATCGCCCTGGACTCCCCGGCGGCCAAACCCTCGGCGGACCACACCGTGGCCCGGATCGCGCTGGACGGCTTCGAGTTCTGCCAGCTCGCGGCGGGCCACATCTCCCCGGAGGACGCGGCGGTCGGCCAGAACGGCGACCGCGAGGCCATCCGCGACGTGCTCTTCGCGGCGGCCTCGCTGAGTCGGCTCTGATCGGCGTTCGTGCTCGTGCTCGTGCTCGCGTTCACACGTCGCGGCGTCGTACGACGACCACGGCGAGGGCGATGGCGATCAGCGGCCAGAGGGCGAACACGGCCCAGGCGCCGGGGAGGGTGGCGCTGTAGCCCAGGGAGTC